>NZ_JAWIRW010000020.1:0-60673 GCF_036319985.1 Stenotrophomonas sp. SMYL89
GGGCGTGAGCCGCATGGATGCGGCGACCGAGCTTACATGGACGTACTTGCAGCGTCCCCCGCAGCCGGACCCACCCCGCCAACCCCTGGAAATCAGCTTTTGCCGTTGCTGCTGATGTTGCCTCTGCTGTTGCCTCTGCGGGTGCAGGGCGCCGCCCTGCCGAACCCGAACCCACATACTTGCAACGGTCATCATCCCGGTCCACACTTCGTTGCCGATCTGAAGACGGCAACGATGACCCACAAGATCCCGCTGTTGATCGACACCGACCCCGGTGTGGACGACGCCCTGGCCCTGCTGATGGCCTTCGCCGATGAACGGCACGAGGTGGTCGCCCTGACCATCGCCGCCGGCAATGTCGGCCTCGAATACACCGTCCGCAACGCCCTCAAGCTCTGCGACATCGTCGGCCGCACCGACGTGCCGGTGTTTGCCGGCAGCCCGGATCCGCTGCTGCATCCCTCCGTCGACGCTGCCCACGTGCATGGCCGTGATGGCTACGGCGACGTGGACCTGCCGCCGCCCAGCCGCCAGGCCGAAGCCGAGCACGCCGCGCTGGCCATCCTGCGCCTGTCGCACGAGCACGCCGGCGAACTGATGCTGGTGATGCTCGGCCCGCTGACCAACCTGGCACTGGCGCTGAAGCTGGACCCGACCCTGCCACAGCGCATCAAGCGCATCGTGGTGATGGGCGGCGCGGTCACCTGCCACGGCAACATCACCCCGGCGGCCGAATTCAACATCGCCTTCGACCCGGAAGCGGCGCACGTGGTGTTCACCTCGTTCAAGCACCTGCTGGTGTCGGATTGGGAAGCCACCGTCGCCCACGGCCTGCCGCTGGAAGATGCCGAGCAGTGGCTGCAGGCCGATTCCGATCGCGCCCGCTTCTACGAGCTGATCTCGCGCAAGACCCGCGCGCTGTCGGAAGACGCCAAGGGCGGCCGCTGGTACACCGCCGATGCGGTGGCCATGGCCTGGGCGCTGAACCCGGAAGGGCAGCTGCAGGTGGAATCGCGTCCGCTGAACGTGGAACTGAACGGCACGTTCAGCCGCGGTGCCACCATCGTCGACTGGAACCGCCAGACCGGCCAGCCGGACAACTGCGATCTGCTGATGGCCTACGACCAGCAGCGTTTCGAGGCCTTGGTGCGCCAGGCCCTGGGCGCGGACTGAAGTCAATTGCCCGGCACCGGTTGCCCCGGGCGGCAACCGGTGCTTATAATGCCGCTCTTGACCACCAGCCCATTTACGGTGTGAGCCCATGAAGGCCGATATCCATCCGAACTACCGCGACGTCGTCTTCCATGACGTCACCTCCGATTTCAAGATCCTGACCCGCTCGACCATGGCGACGAAGGAAACCATCAAGTGGGAAGACGGCAACGACTACCCGCTGGTGAAGGTTGAAATTTCCTCGGCTTCGCACCCGTTCTACACGGGCAAGCACAAGGTCATCGACACCTCGGGCCGTATCGACAAGTTCCAGAAGCGCTACGCGCGCTGATCTGTCGATCCAGCTTCGAACCGACGGCCGCGCTCTGCGCGGCCGTTTGTTTTTCCCAAACGCCAACCCAACGGGCGTTTGGATGGACGGAACACTGCGTTCGTGTGACAACGCTTTTGCCGATCCCGGCCGCTCAGCGGCCGGCGTCTGGCCGCCTGTCGTATACGACTTCTGTCTAGCGCCGGGCAAATGCTGCTGTGCGATAATGACCTGATCCCCGGCACAGGCCGAGGACGTCATTCACGTGCCTGACCAATGCGCTTGGGCAGGCGCCTTCCCATGAAGGAGCGCACACAGTGTCCGATCTTGATCAGGTCACGCTCAACGCCGGCGATAAGTCGGTCGTTCTGCCCGTCATCAAACCCACCCTTGGCAACGACTGCGTCGACATCGCGAAGCTGACCAAGGAAACGGGGTATTTCACCTACGATTCCGGCTTCACCGCGACGGCCAGCTGCAAGTCCGCCATCACCTACATCGACGGCGACAAGGGCGTGCTGCTGTACCGCGGCTACCCGATCGAACAGCTGTCGGAAAAGTCGAGCTACGTCGAAGTGGCCTACCTGCTGATCAACGGCGAGCGCCCGAGCGCCGAGCAGCTGAAGGCCTTCACCGATGAGCTGGCTGCCGAAGCCAACGTCGACGATTCGATCAACACCCTGATCGGCAGCTTCGCCAAGGACGCCCATCCGATGGCGATCCTGGCCGCTGCGATCGCCCAGCTGTCGGCCATCTACCACGACTCGCTGGACCTGTCCGACGCCGAACAGCGCCGCCAGGCCGCCGTGCGCCTGATCGCCAAGGTGCCGACCCTGTCGGCGCTGATCTACCGCCACGGCAAGGGCCTGCCGGCCAACAAGCCGGACACCTCGCTGGATTACGTCAGCCGCTTCCTGAAGCAGACCTTCGAGTCGGCTGACGGTCAGTACGATCTGAACCCGGACGTGGTGAAGGCGCTGGACCTGCTGTTCATCCTGCACGCCGACCACGAGCAGAACGCCTCGACCTCGACCGTGCGCCTGGTCGGCTCGACCGGTGCCAACCCGTACGCGTCGGTCGCCGCGGGCGTCACCGCGCTGTGGGGTCCGGCCCACGGCGGTGCCAACGAAGCCGTGCTGAAGATGCTGGAAGAGATCGGCACTGCCGACAACGTCGAGTCCGCCGTGGTCAAGGCCAAGGACAAGACCTCCGGCTTCCGCCTGATGGGCTTCGGCCACCGCGTCTACAAGAACTTCGACCCGCGCGCCAAGGTCATCGGCGAGATGACCAGCAAGGTGCTCAAGCAGCTGGGCGTGCAGGATCCGCTGCTGGATGTGGCCGTGAAGCTGGAACAGGCCGCGCTGCAGGACGAGTACTTCGTCGCCCGCAAGCTGTACCCGAACGTCGATTTCTACAGCGGCATCATCTACAAGGCGCTGCAGATCCCGACCGAGATGTTCACCGTCATGTTCGCGCTGGGCCGTACCTCCGGCTGGGTGTCGCATTGGCTGGAACAGCAGGTCGACCCGGAAATGAAGATCGGCCGTCCGCGCCAGGTCTACACCGGCAGCGACGTGCGCGACTACCAGGGCTGATCGCCTGCGTAGGTTGTGCCGAGAACGCCCCGCATCCGCGGGGCGTTTTTTTTGCGCTTGTGGTAGGTGCCAACCTTGGTTGGCACGTTCTGTGGTGTTCGCAGAAAATCATCCACGCATGGCGTGGATCTACCACCGCATCCGCCTTCGGTAGGTGCCAACCTTGGTTGGCACACGCTTCACCGCGCAAAGACCGCGTGATTCAAGGGTCTCGCCAGCTTCACGACCGCTCGCGCAGCCTCAGGGCGCCAGCTGCACCCGCAGCGTCCGAGACGGAGCATCCACGCAATGAGTACCCGATTCGATCCACCCGAGCGCGGCGCGCTCGGCCCCGACGTCGCCACTGTCGTCACCGCTCCCATCGTGCCACCCGCCAGCGAAAGCGCCGTGTCCTGGAGCGCGATTTTCGCCGGTGCCGTCGCCGCCGCCGCACTCTCCCTCATCCTGCTCATCCTCGGTGTCGGCCTTGGCCTCTCCTCGGTGTCGCCGTGGTCGTTCGAAGGCGTCAGCAAGGAAACCTTCGGCTGGTCCAGCATCGCCTGGCTCACCTTCACCGCACTGGCCGCGTCCGGCCTGGGCGGCTACCTGGCTGGCCGCCTGCGCACCAAGTGGACGCAGATCCATGGCGATGAAACCTACTTCCGCGATACCGCGCACGGCTTCGTGTCGTGGTCGGTGGCCACGCTGCTGACTGCGGGCCTGCTGACCTCGGCCATCGGCGGCGTGCTCGGCACGGGCGCGAAGGTGGCCGGCGCCACTGCAGGCGCCGCTGCATCCACGGCTGGTGTTGCCGCCGCAGGTGCCGGTAGCGCCGCCGCAGCCGCACCGGAAGGCGACCTCAACTATTGGGTGGATTCCCTGTTCCGCAGTGCCACCAACGCCGGTGCTGCCGATCCCGCGGCGCCGCCACCGCCGGGCGCGCCGATGGATCCGAACGCGGCTCCACCGCCGGCACCGAATGCGGGCCCGCGCGAGGCCGGCATGGCGCCGCCGCGCCCGATGCCGGGCCGTGCACCGGCCAGCGACCGTCGTGATCTGCGCGCCGAAGTGAACCGCATCATCGTCAACAGCTTGCAGGGCGATGGCCTCGACCCGGCCGATACCCAGTATCTGTCGCAGCTCATCGCGCGCGAAACCGGCATGAGCCAGGCCGAAGCGCAGGCCCGTGTGACCGATGTACAGACGCGCATGCGTGCCGCGCTGCAGCAGGCAAAGACCACCGCCAAGCAGGCGGCCGACGATGCCCGCAAGGCCGCAGCGCATGCCGCGCTGTGGCTGTTCATCACCTTGCTGATCGGCGCGTTCTTCGCCAGCCTCAGCGCCACCTGGGGCGGCCGCCGCCGCGACCTGTAACCCGCATTCCATGCAAGGAGACCTGCCATGAAAATGATTCTGCTCTGGCTGTTGGGCGTGCCGATTCCGCTGCTGATCCTGTACGCAATCTTCTTCTGAGAGTGCATCGTTGAGTGGAACCCGTCAGGCCGCCGCGACGCGGCCTGACGCTTTTTGAGCAGATCCGAAGCACATCACCAGAAGTCTTTTCATCCTGCAATGAAGTTTCTTGCATTCAGCAGATGAGGAAAATTGCATAACCCTCAAACATTGAACGGCCTCTAGGATCCTTCTTAACGTTCAACTTTTTAGGAATGCTTGAATAGTCTGCGGCTCGCAGGGTTTCTAACATTCTCTCCGTCGCCGGCAACCACCTCTGCAGGCGGCGCCTCCCTTCCGGTCATGCCGGAAGGGAGGCTTTCGACTATTCCCCCTGTCCGAGAGAGACACCCATGCACATGCTCAAGAAGGCCGCGCTGGCTGCAGCGCTGGTCACTGCTTCGCTGTCCGCGAATGCCGCCGAAACCCACATCACCGTCCTGGCCGACGTCGACCCGACCCTGGCCCTGCTGCAGGCCGATGGCAGCCCGCTGCCGGACGCCGTCAAGCTGGACCACGCCCCGGGCCGTGGCCTGATTCCGTGGTCGCAGCAGGTGCGCATCTATTCCAACGACATCGACAAGGACATCGAAGTGCGCCTGATCAACGAGCCGGTGCTGATCGGTAATGCCCCGGGCACGCCGTCGGTACCGCTGTCGGTCAGCCTCAACAGTCGCGAGCTGGGCCTGGCCGCCACCGATTACCTGGCCGCCGACCTGTTCGACGGCGCACTGCCGGGCGCTTCGGTCGCCATGCCGCTGCAGATCGCGCAGAAGACCCCGGGTGCCATCGACGTGGCTGACAGCTTCCAGGGCATGGTCAGCATCGCCATGAAGCAGAAGACCACCAGCCCGTAAGTCCCCCCGCGCCGGCCCGGGTGTCGGGCCGGCCGCTTCTGGTCGCCCCCATGAAAGCTTCTGCCCCCGCCGTCACCCGGCTGGCGCTCGCGCTCGCCCTGTCGTTGTCCGCACCGCTGGTCGCGGCACGCGGCGTTCCCGCCGGCTTCGAGGATCTGGTTGAAGGCCAGACCGAGCAGCTGGACGTGCGCCTGTTCGGGCGTTCGACCGGGTTGATGCCCGTGCGCGTCACCCTCGACCACGTGCAGCTGGAAGCGCCTGCGGAGGCGCTGCAGGCGCTGCAGCTGCCGGCCGAGGCACAGGCGGCGCTGCTGCCGGCGCTGTCGCAGCCGCTGCCGCGCAACAGCCACCTGGCCTGCCGCTACGGCGGTGCCGCCGCCGGCTGCGGCTATCTCGATCCCCCGGAGGACCCCACCGCCGTGCGCGCACTGTATGACGAGGGCGAGGGCGCCGTGCGCCTGTTCGTCGCCCGCCAATGGATTCCCGGCGAGCCGGCCGCGCAGCGCCACCACCAGGTCAGCGCCAACGCCGAAAACGCCTTCCTGCACCAGCAGACGGTCAACCTCAGTGGCGGCCGTGATTACCAGGCGTTGGCCGCGCAGGGTGCGGGCGTACTTGGTGTGTTCGAGCGTGGCCATGTCTCGGCCAACTGGACCTTCAGCCACCAGCGCTACCGCAACCAGCGCACGCGACACGACTTCCAGCTGGACAACGCCTACTACCGGCACGACATCGGCCCGGAGCACTACCTGCAGGCCGGGCGCATGGACCGCCGCAACCTGTCCAGCCCGCAGGGCGGCACCTTCAGTTTCAGCATGCTGCCGCTGGACCGCTTCCAGGGCCTGCGCATCGGCACCACCCAGGCCTACGTGGACAGCGAAGCGGCCGTGCAGGCCACGCCACTGACCGTGCTGCTGGCGCGCGACGCCCGCGTCGATGCCTTCGATGGTCAGCGCCTGCTGCAGACCTATTACCTGCAGGCCGGCATCAACCAGATCGATACGCGGCGCTTCCCGTTCGGCAACTACACCGTCACCCTGCGCATCTACGAAGACGGTGTGCTGGTACGCAGCGAAGAAGCGCCCTTCGACAAGGGCGGCGACTGGGCCGACAGCAGCGTGCAGTGGTTCATGCAGGGCGGCCGCCGCAGCGAGCGCCGCAGCGACCAGTTCGATGGCGAGATGGCCGCCATGGCCGGTGTACGCGTGCCGCTGGGCCGCAGCGCCACCGTCACCGCTGGCGTGGCCGACCTGGCGGGCTTCAGCTATGGCGAACTGCGCGTGGACCTGCGCCGGGTGTTTGTCACGCAGGAGATCCGCGCCAGCTTCAGCGGCATGCAGGGCAGTGATGGCAGCCGTGGGCAGCAGCACCAGCTGTCCTACCGCCGCCACGCCTCCTGGAACCTGTACCAGCAGCGCATGCGCGGCAAGGCCTGCGAGTTCCGCGACGATGCCCGCGACCAGCTCGGCTGCGCCGATTCGCTCAGCGCCTCGGTGGCGCTGCCGGTGGCCGGTGGCCATGCCTACCTGGCCTATACCCGGCGCCAGACCTGGCGGCAGGGCGTGGGCATCCCCGGCGATATCGACGATCCGCTGTACGGCCTGGACCCGCTGCTGCCGCCGTGGGCGCCGCGTCCCA
This sequence comes from Stenotrophomonas sp. SMYL89, assembly GCF_036319985.1. NCBI lineage: Bacteria > Pseudomonadati > Pseudomonadota > Gammaproteobacteria > Lysobacterales > Lysobacteraceae > Stenotrophomonas > Stenotrophomonas sp. SMYL89. The sequence goes on from NZ_JAWIRW010000020.1 coordinate 7,005, forward strand.
GCCGCGAGCCGCAGCTCAGCCGTACCTGGCAGGCCAGCTACAACCGCAGTGAACGCTGGGGCGACTTCAGCGCCTCCACGCGCGTGGGCGTGTGGCAGCAGCACAACGACGGGAGCCTGCGCAGCAGCCGCGACCGTGGCGTGTTTCTCACCCTTACCCTCACCCGCCTGCAGCAGGGCGAGCGCGGCACCACGCAGCGCCGCTACGGGCTGGACCTGCGCCAGCCGCAGCACCAGCGCCCGGATGTGACCTACAGCGTGGCGCAGAGCCTGCGCCAGGATCACGACGACCAGTTCCGCGAACTGTCCGCCGAACTGCGCGGCAACAACAGCGACCGCTACAGCGCCACGCTCAGCGGGCAGCTGCAGAACCGCATCGGCCACACCGGCGCCACCGTGTCGCACTACCAGCAGCGCGGGCGCGATGAGCTGGCCTACAGCGCCACCCACAGTTCCGGCGTGGCGCTTGGTTCGCGCGGCCTGTACTGGGGCGGTGGCCTGGGCGCCGATGCAGGCCTGGCCGTGCAGGTGGATGGCACCGACGACCTGGAACTGACCGGCGTGGCCGCCGAACTGCAGGTGGGCGGCCTGCGCCGCCAGCGCCTGAAGCTGGGCGATCGCCGGCTGCTGCCGGTGTCGGCGTATCAGTCGCATCGTGCCGAAGTGCAGGATGCCAGCGCGCTGGACAGCATCGCCTCCATCCGCGTGACCGGCGTAGGCGGCGCGCGCCCGCTGTTCCTGCCGCCCGGCAAGCTGCTGCGCATGCCGGTGCCGATTGAAGTGACCTACACCTTCATCGGCAACGCGCACGACCTGGCCGGCACGCCGCTGCGCGGTGCCCGCATCCTCAATGCACCGGTGCCGGGCACCGGCAGCAATGGCGGCTTCGTGGCCGACTTCCCGCGCCGCGAAGCGGTGCTGTACCTGCTGCAGGACGACCGCCTGCTGCAATGCCCGCTGCAGGTGCGCGAGCGCCGCCAGGTGGTGCTGCTGGTGGGTGCCGTGCAGTGCGAACCGCTGAACGTGGCGCAGCTGCCAGCGGACATCCGCCAGCAGGCGCGGGTGACGCGTCTGCTGCAGGAAAAGGCGCTGATAGCCAGCAGCCAGCAGGCTGCCGCGGGAGGTGCGCGATGAGCCGGCGGCTGTGGTGGTGGCTGGTGCTGTTCTGCGCGCTGGTCGTGATGGTGCCGCAGGCGATGGCACAGCGGCCGCCGGAAACGCATCCGACCGATGAGCATCGCGACATCGTGATGAGTTGGGATCGGTCTGCGATGCCGGGGGACATCGTGTTGATGCCACCGCGCACGCTGTTGGCGTACGACCATGTGGATCTGGGCAAGCGCTACGGCGAGCTGCATCTGACGTGTGTTTCGGATAGCAGTGCGGAGAGGGGGCGGTGCCCGGTGGAGGGGATCGAGGATGGCGTAGTTGGGTTGCGTGAGATACCGCTGCAGTTTGTTGAGCAGCGGTCCGGGATGAGAGTCGAACTCAACGTTCGCGGAGGCCTGGAGAGAGCACTTAATAATCGTGCATGCATGGGGGACTTCTGGCAACTGGGGATCATGGCGCCGTGGTCGACCCACGTGACTGGCTGCCCCGGCGCAATCGCCGCGGGAGTCGGCGCTCAGCTTGCACTTGAGATGCCGGAAACAGGGAAACTTGTCGCAGGTATCTGGTCGGCAACGCTCGAACTGCGTGCAAACACTCCCGACACCCGCCATCTCGCCACCTACACCTACCGTTTCGAACTCACGATCACCGACTACGACGCGGTCTCCATCTACCTGCCCGAGTTCCAGGAAGCCGCGCCCACCGTAGGCCTCAATCTCAGCTACGACCCCATTGCCCGAACGGTCGGTGGCCGCGCACACCTGGACATGTGCCTGTACGACGGCCTCGGTTCGCAGAGCGAGTACCTGGGGGTCACCGTGCGCGACAGCGGCACGCGCCCTCCCGGTCCCACCGGCTATTCGGTCTGGCACACCGACGGCGCCGGTGGTGACAGCCAACGCATGGACTACACCGTCACCCTCGATCACAACGGCGCACGCATTCCATTGCGCAACGGCGTGGAAGAACAACTGCGCAACATCGATACGGCGCGGCTGCGCCTGGTGATGTTGCCCGGGATGTCGCAGCCGGTGTTCTGCGTACCCACGCCGCTCACCCTCGATACCCCGCGCGTACCCATCGACGAGAAACGCTCTGGTGCCTACCAGGGCGATCTGAAGGTCGAACTGCGCCTGCCTACCTCCCGCCCGTGAAGTCGATGGAGCCCACTATGCATCCCGCCTTGTCCTGCCTGTTTACCTGCGCGCTGCTGCTTGCAGCCGCGCCCGCCCACGCCAACCTCACCGTGCATCCGATGCGTACGTCGGTCGAGGTCCGGAAGGGCGCGCAGATCCGCGTGTACTCGCAATCCACCACGGCGCAATACGTGCAGGCCACTGTTCGCCGCATCGACGATCCGGCCAGTAGCGACGAGCAGGAAATCGAGATCGAGCCAGCCGACGCGGCCATTGCCATCACCCCGGGCAAGTTCGCCCTGGCCGGTGGCGGCAATCGCCTGATCCGGATCATTCCGCTGCAGCCGGTGGAGAAGGAGACCGCCTACCGCGTGTACTTCGAAGGTGTGCGCGGTCCTGATGACGCCGAGCCGGACGATCCGGCCACCCGCGCTGCCGTGGGCATGAGCCTGATCTGGGGGGCGCTGGTGAACGTGGTGCCGGCCAACGGGCATGTGGACGTGCGCGTGCAGGGCAACAGCCTGGTCAATACCGGAACCCTGCGCGTGGGCCTGACCAGCGTGGCCGACTGCGATGCGGCCGGCGCCTGCACCGCCCATGACGTCTCACGCAGCCTCTACCCCGGTGCGTCCCTGCAATTGCCCTTTACCCCGAAGCCCGGCCATCGCCTGCAGCTGCGCTATCGGTTGACCCGCGATGGCTATCGCGAACACGTGCAGGCCCTCGCGCTCTGAAGCGCTCGCCCCGTCGCGGCAGCGCGCTGCGACGGGCTTCTTTTCCCTTGGTTGTTAAGGAGACACCATGAACAGGATCTATCGTCGTATCTGGTGCACTGCGCGGCAGTGCTGGGTCGTGGCCAGTGAGTTGGCCGCGGCGCGTGGCAAGCGTGCTGCTGGCCCGCGCGCACTGGCCAGCGTGCTGCTGATGCTGCTTGGCACACCCCTGCTGTCTGTTGCATCGGAGCGTGGCAGCGAAAATGAAGATGGCGAGGCGCCACTGGAAATCGTAGGCAATGACCTGGGGGCACCCGCCACCCAGCTTGCCATGCAGGAGGCGATGCGCTCGGCGGCACATGCGGGGTATGAATCCAGGGTAGGTGTAATGGGCCAGATGCCGATGGCCAATGGATCCACCCTCGGTGGCTATGCCATGTTCAACGAATCCTGTGACGGGGACCTGGGCGGGACCTACTACCGGTGTACACCTTCCTACGGATCCATTGAAAACTTCGTAGGGAGCAAAGTGAACTATAGCTCAAAAGACGTTCTGCACACCGGCGTTGCCATCGACGTGAGCGGCCACTACTCCACGTCCTTCGGGCACGGTATCAATGTTCGTGGTGACTTCACTTCTGTATTTGGATACGGCGCCAAGGCACTTGCTGGATACAGCACCATCATCGGCGCCACGGCTATTGGCAACGGTATCGGTACTACGGTTGTAGGAAATGATGCGCGCGCGTACGGCCTCAATTCGATGGCATTCGGTAGTGGTGCTCGTACCGTGGAAAGTCAGGCTGGCACCTCACGTGTCGCGATCGGCGGCAATGCCTTCGCGGGCACAGCCGGATACTCCGGCGCCGTTGCCCTCGGCGGCAATGCTCGCGCGGAATACAATGGCGTCGCATTGGGGCACCATGCCAAGGCACTCGCAACCGGCTCGGTTGCGCTGGGTATCAACTCAGAGGCAACCGAATCCAACTCGGTATCGGTGGGCAGCAGCAGCACGAAGCGCCGGGTCGTCAATGTGGCAGACGCGCGTTTGTCCACCACCAGTACCGATGCGGTAACTGGCCAGCAGCTCTACGCGACCAACCAGAACGTCACCACCGCGACCAATACGGCCAATGCCGCAAAGACCGCTGCCGACCAGGCACTGGTCAACACGCGACTGGTCACCCAGACCTCGGCCAGCAGTGCCGTACGCGTGGGCGGTGACAACACCGGCACCCAGTTGGACATCCGCAACAAGTCCAACGCCAACCGCAAGCTGACCGGGGTAGCCGACGCCACCCTCAGCACCGCCAGCACCGAAGCGGTCACCGGCAAGCAGCTGCATGCCACCAACACTGCAGTGACCACGGCGCAGGCCACAGCAACTGCAGCGAAGGGCGTGGCAGACACAGTGTCTGCACGCGTGGATGCGCAAGCGCTGGCGCTGGGGCGCTCGGCCCTGGCCGGTGGCAGAGGCGATTCGGCGAGTGTTGCCTTGGGTAGCACCGCCGCGGCGTACAGCCGTGACAGTGTCGCTCTGGGGCCGAAGGCACGGGCGGGCGTAGGTGCAGATGGCGAGAACAACAATGGTGTCGGTGCAACTTCGATCGGCTCAGGCAGTTGGAGTGCGAATGCAGCCACGGCCATCGGCTATCGCGCGAGGGCGCTGAGCAACCGATCCGTTGCCATGGGCATGGATGCGGTGGCGTCTGCATCAAACGCTGTTGCACTGGGTGACGACGCAGTGTCCAGCTTCGCCGGCAGCGTTGCGCTCGGAAGCAACTCGCAAACTACCGGTGTGAATCAGATCTCGGTCGGCAACGACACGGTCAAGCGCCGCATTGTGAATGTCAACGATGGCACGCTCAGTGCAACCAGCAGCGATGCCGTTACCGGCAAGCAGCTGCACGCGACAAACACCACACTGACCAGCGTGAGTAGCACCGCTACCGCGGCCAAGGCGGCCGCCGACAATGCCCTTGGTCAGGTGACCACGGTGGCAGGTCTGGTCGGGCAGGTCTCCGCCACCGGCAATGTGCGTCTGGGTGCGCAGAACACCGGCACCGTGCTGGATGTAGCCAACAAGAATGGCGCCGCACGCCGTATCAGCAATGTGGCCAACGCCACGCTCAGTGCGTCCAGCACCGATGCCGTGACCGGCCAGCAGCTGCATGCCACCAACACGGCGGTGACCACCGCACAGTCCACTGCAACTGCCGCGAAGACGGCGGCCGACAGCGCCATCAGCCAAGTGGGTACCGTGGCCGGTCTGATCGGGCAGGTGTCGGCCAGTGGCCAGGTCCGCCTGGGCGCCGAGAACACCGGCACCATACTGGACGTGTCCAACAAGAATGGTGCGCGCCGCCGCATCCAGAGTGTCGCCAACGGCATCCTGGGCGCATCGAGCACCGATGCGGTGACCGGTCAGCAGCTGTTTGCCACCAACGAGCGCGTAGGCTCGGCAGAGGCGCGGAACGAGGCCCAGGATCTGCAGTTGGTGGATCATGCTGATCGTCTGGCTGGCCATCGCGTGGATCTGGACCGCCTGCGCGCCGAGTTCGATGGCTTCGAACCGGATCTGGAAGGCGTGGTGAAGTTCAATGCTGACCGGACCCTGGTTGACCTTGAAGGTGCTGTGGTGAAAGGCGTTGGTCCGGGGGATATCAGCTCGGCTGCCAGTACGGATGCGGTGAATGGTGGGCAGTTGTTTGCCACCAATGCCCGGATTGAGCAGATGGAGCAGGGCAGTCGCTTCCTGCAGGTTGGCTACGACGAGTTCAGCGAGGATGCGTCGGCTGGGTGGTTGGGTGTCGCCATCGGTGATTCCGCAGAGTCGTCACCGACTGGTGAAGGTGGCACCGCTGTGGGGAGCTTCTCGAAGGCGCTTGGTATTAACTCGGTGGCGTTGGGGCGCGCTTCTTGGGTGGTTGAAGGCGCCACAGAGGGCTTTGCGCTGGGTGCAAGTTCGCATGTCCAGGCGAGTGGTGGCGTCGCACTTGGCGCTAGATCTGTTGTCCACGAGGATGCGACGAACAGCATCGCGCTCGGATACTCCTCGTATGCTGATGAAGCGAATACCGTCTCCATTGGCCGAGCTGGCTACGAGCGGCGTATCGTCAATGTGGCGCGTGGCGCGGGGAACAATGATGCCGTGAGCGTGGTGCAGTTGCAGGAGTCGCTTGCCACCCTTGGCGGCGGGGCCAGCCTCGACGCCAGCGGCAACATCATCGCGCCCACGTATGCGATCCAAGGTGGCAACCACAACACCGTCGGCGATGCGCTGACCGCGCTGGATGGCGCGGTGGTTGTGACCGATGCACGGGTCGGCTCGCTGGAAGGCAAGCTGCGCTCGGCATTCCAGGACACCGGGATCCGCGCTGATGGTTTGAACCAACTCACGCTGTCCGGCGCACAGGGCGCGGTGCTGACCAACCTGGCTGATGGTCGAATCGCAGCGGGCAGTCGCGATGCGGTGACGGGTAGCCAGTTGCACGACGCCAAGCAGGAGATCGCCCGCAATCGCAGCGATCTGGATGTGCTGCGCGACTCTCAGGTAACGGGCAACGATCTTGCACGCTTGTCTGCGGCTGAGATGGGGAGCGTAATTGACTATGGCGGCGCGACACTGACTGGTGTGGCGGATGGCGAGCTGTCCGCAGGGAGCAAGGATGTTGTGAATGGCCGGCAGCTGTACGCCACCAACCAGCGCATGGATGGCCTTGAGCAGGGAAACCGCTTCATGAAGGTCGGCTACGACGACCTGAGCATTGATGCATCGGCGGGCTGGCTGGGTGTGGCTATCGGCGATTCCGCGGAATCCTCGCCAACAGGAGAGGGGGGCACTGCGGTTGGTAGCTTCTCGAAGGCACTCGGTATTAATTCCGTTGCGTTGGGGCGGGCTTCATTCGTTTCGGCTGGAGCTGAAGAGGGATTCGCTCTTGGTGCCAGCTCTCGCGTTGAGACAAGTGGCGGTGTAGCGCTAGGAGCCTTGGCCATTGTTGAAGCGACTGCAGGTAGTAGCGTCGCCTTGGGATACGGGTCTATTGCGAATGAGGACAACACGGTGTCGGTGGGAACGGACGGGGTGCGGCGCCGCATCGTAAACGTAGCCAACGGCCGCAACGCCCAGGACGCCACCACCGTCGCCCAGCTCAACGCCACCCTCGCCACCCTCGGCGGCGGTGCTCACATCGACAGCAACGGCAACATCATCGGCCCACACTTCACTGTCCAGGGCCAGCAGCAGTCCACGCTCAACGATGCACTGCAGTCGCTTGATGGCGCTGTCACCAGCCAGGGCTCGCGCGTGGACAAGGTGGAAACCCAGCTCCGCTCCGTCTTCCAGGACACCACCACCCGCAGCGACGGCCTGAACCAGCTCACCCTGGCCGGTGCACAGGGCATGGTCATTTCCAACGTGGCCAACGGCCTGGTCGCTGCCGGCAGCCGCGACGCCGTCAACGGCGGCCAGCTGCACGACGTGCAGCAGCAGCTCAACGGCCGCATGGACGGGCTGGAACAGCGCATCGACGGCCAGCCGCAGGCACGCGTTGCCGCCAACGCCGCCGGTGCCCCCGAGGCCCCCACGCCGCCAGCCGAAACGCCGACCGTGGCCGACACCGGCAAGGCCCCCAACGCCACGCCGGAAACCCCGAAGGAGCCGACCCCGCAGGTCGACACCGCCGATCTGGAAAGGATGCTGGCCCGTGCCAACGAGTACAGCGATGGCATCTCGCGCGAGGTGGATCGTCGCCTGGACAAGATGGACAAGCGCTTCAACCGCATGGCGGCGATGAGCAGTGCGCAGAGTGCGATGGCCATGAACACAGCCGGCCTGAACACCTACAACCGCCTGGGTGCGGGCGTGGGCTACAGCGATGGCGAATCGGCCATGGCGGTGGGCTACCAGCGCGTGCTCAACGAAAAGGGCTCAGCCACCTTCAGCCTCAATGGCGCGTTCACCAACAGTGGCGAACGTACCGTGGGCGTGGGTGTGGGCATCGGCTGGTAAGCCATGACGCCCCGGCGTGGTGCGCGTAACGAGCCCCGCCGCGCCGGGGCACTGGCCGAGGAGATGGCAATGTACGGTTGGGTACGTCGATTCATGAGCTACCGCAGCTTCTATCTGTGGCGTGCGCGGTACTACTACTACACCCGGCACCTGGATGGCTGGATGCTGGCCAGCCTGCTGTGCCTGTCCGGTGTGGTCATGCTGCTCTGGTACTACTGGCGGTTCACCAATGTGCCTCCGCCGCGCATACACCCGCAGGCGGCCGCGCTGCGGGTGGAGGGCATCGGCAAGGAGGCGATCCATCGCATCGTGCTGGTGCGTCATGGCAGCAACACGCCGGGGCAACCGTACGTCACCGCGGAGGACATCCGTGCCAGCACGCGGCGAACCATGCGGGTACGGCAGGCGATGGAAAGCGAAGTGGCGTGGCGGTTGAAGGCCAACCTGCTGGCGGATATTGCCGATTACATCGAGGCCACGGGCGGCTGTGCGCCCTATCGCTGCACGCGTGTGGTGGACCGCATTGCCTCGCTGCGTGAGGCGGCCGAGGAAAACGCCGGCATCAACCGCGCGCTGCAGACCATTCTGGATGGGCCCCACGATCTGGTGCCGAGCCTGGAAAGCAGCGATCGCCAGCGGGTGAAGAGCGGCTGGTCTGATTCGTTCAGCGACATCTACCATCAGGCCTGGTTGTTGAATGACCTGCAGACCATGCATGCGCGGATGATGGAGGAGTATCCGAAGCGTGCCGCCGCCCCCTGGCTGGCCGAGTGGATGAGTGACCCCGAGCCGTCGCGTGGCACCGGATTGCCACTGTAGCCATGCTCGGCTGCTCTTCGGCCAGGCATCTGTGAAACCTGAAGCAGAGTGCGGACCAACGGTCCGCACCCACCCAGGGCAGGTGCCGCTGCGCTCGCCGGCCATGGGCCGGCGCTACCGTCGTCATCCGCCGATGTACGCGGTGATCTCCGCTTCCGCCAGCACCTGCCGCAACTGCGCAACAGACGCGCGCCGCATCGGCTTCTCATCCACCGGCGACAACGGTGCCTGACGCAGGGCGTCGTACGGCAGCACGGCCAGGTCGAAGGTCAGTTCCTCGGCACTGAACACCCATACCGGCACATCCAGGCTGCGTTCGCGGTCCATGCGCAGGCGGCGCACCCGCGATTCTGCGGGAATGCCGTGCTCGTCCAGGAAGCGATGCACCGCCTCCGGGTCGTCGCTGTGCAGGTGCAGCTGCACGGGGCTGTTGGCATCCGCGGTGCCATCCAGCACCGGGCCGGCCAGGCGCGGGGAGAAGCCGTGCAGGAACTCCAGCGCACGCATTGCGGCTTCGCGACGACGCTGCAGTTCGTTGCCATGCTGGGGCCCGGAGAACAGCCGCTGGTACTCGCGCAGGGCGTCTTCGATCTCGGTATTGCGGGGCAGGGAGGCATCGTCGTGGATGCCGAGCCGGCTGGCGGCCTTCAACTTGGCCTGGTGGTAGTCGCGGATGCCGCCTTCGGCCATCAGGCGGGCGGCTTCGTGGGCGAGGCGGTGGCGCCGCTCGCGGGTCTGGCTGGCAGCATGCTGGCGGGCGCGATGCATGCGATGACTCCCTGTTGCGACCTGGCTACAGACTAGCGCACGGATGTGACATCTGCGTGGGTATGTGCGGGTGCCGTTGATCCTGTAGAGCCGAGCCCATGCTCGGCTGCTCTATCGCGGGCCACCGGAGCCGAGCATGGGCTCGGCTCTACAGAGGCGGTGCCAACCAAGGTTGGCCCCCATCCCTACCTGCCTCTTAGAAGATATCGAACGCGGCGGCGTCGGCCTGCGGCGTATTGAGGTTCAGGTCGTAGTCGGTCAGGCGATCCATGTCTTCCACCTTCACCCACTCGGTTGCGCCGTTGAGGGTGGCCTGGACCATGCCGCTGGGCGGATCGTTCTGCGCGATCGGGGTGTCCTTCAGCGCGGTGCGCATGTAGTCGATCCAGATCGGCAGGGCGGCCTTGCCACCGTATTCGCGGTAACCCAGCGAGCGGAAGTCGTCGCGGCCCACCCACACGGTGGTCACGTACGGGCCGCCGAAGCCGGAGAACCAGGCGTCGCGGTGGTCGTTGGTGGAACCGGTCTTGCCACCCACGTCCTCGCGGCCAAGTACCTTGGCCTGCACGCCGGTACCGCGCTGGACCACGTCGCGCATCATCGACACCAGCTGGTAGGCGGTGCGGGCGTCGATCGCGCGCGGGGCGGTGCGGGCATCCGGGTTGACCGGGGCCGCCGGGGTCTCGGTCTTGGCTTCGGCCTTGGCCGCAGCGGCCGGGTCCACCTTCGGGGCCGGGGCGCCGAAGTTGAAGCCGTCCACCACCTGGTTGACCGGCTGGTCGCTGCTGCCGGCACAGTCGCGGCAGGCCAGAGCGGGGTTTTCCTTGAACACCAGGTTGCCGTCGCGGTCGTTCACCTGGTCGATCAGCCAGGTGTCCACGCGCGAGCCGCCGTTGGCGAACACGGCGTAGCCACGGGCCACCGACAGCGGGGTGAGCGAAGCAGTACCCAGCGACATCGACAGGTTCGGCGGCAGCTCGGATTCGGCAAAACCAAACTCGCTGATGTACTTGCGTGCGTAGTCCACGCCCATGCCGTCGAGCAGGCGCACCGAGACCAGGTTGCGCGACTGCACCAGCGCTTCACGCAGGCGCATCGGGCCGCGGAAGCCGCCGCCATCGTTCTGCGGGGCCCAGGTCTTGCCGCGGCGGTCGCGGAACACGACCGGGGCGTCGAGCACGATCGAGGCCGGGTTGTAGCCCTTGTCGAAGGCGGCCGCGTAGACAAACGGCTTGAAGCTCGAACCCGGCTGGCGACGGGCCTGGGTGGCGCGGTTGAACTTGTTGCCGGAGAAGCTGAAGCCACCGACCAGCGCCTTCAGTGCGCCGTTGTGGGCATCCAGCGAGACCAGCGCGGACTGGCCGCGCGGAATCTGGTCCAGCAGCCACTCGCCCTCCTTGGCACCGGCACGCACGCGCACGATGTCACCGCGCTGCACCAGCTTGCCCGGGGTCTTGTTGGTCCACTTGGCGGCACCGGCCGGCAGCACGATCTCGCTGCGGTTGGCCAGCACCACGGTGGCGCTGCCATCGGCACCGGTGCTGGCGACGATCGCCGGCAGCAGGCCGGCCTGGCCGAACATGCCGCGCAGGTGCTCGGCCAGGGCGGCGGCGTCTTCACCGGCACCGACCTGGACCTGCTTCTCCACGCCGTGCCAGCCATGACGGTGGTCGTACAGCAGCAGGCCGTCGCGCACCGACTGGTTGGCGGCGGTCTGCAGGGTGGAGTCGATGGTGGTGGTGACGTGGTAACCCTTGTTGACGACGTCACCGCCGAAGCGGGCGATCATTTCCTGGCGCACCAGCTCGGCCACGTAGGGCGCATCCACCTGCACCGGCGGCTCATGCGCGGTGGCGTGCATCGGCACGGCCTTGGCCGCGTCGGCCTCGGCCTGGCTGACGAACTTCAGGTCGGCCATGCGCTGCAGCACGTAGTTGTCGCGGCGCTGGCGGGCACGTTCCGGGTTGGAGATCGGGTTGCCCGACGAGGGGAACTTGGGAATGCCGGCCAGCGAGGCCATTTCATCCAGGTCCAGCTCGTTCAGCTTCTTGCCGTAGTAGAACTCGGCCGCGGCGGCCACGCCGTAGGCGCGGTTGCCGAAGAAGCTCTTGTTCAGGTACAGCTCGAAGATCTCATCCTTGCTCAGCTCGGACTCGATCTTCCGCGCCAGCAGGATCTCGGCCAGCTTGCGGGTGTAGCTGTACTCGGAGCTGAGGAAGAACTGGCGGGCCACCTGCTGGGTGATGGTGGAGCCACCCGGCACGCGCTTGTCGCTGGTGGTCGCCAGCAGCCACACCGCACGGCCGATGCCCATGTAGTCCACGCCGCCATGCTCGTAGAAGCGGGCATCCTCGGTGGCCAGGAACGCCTGCTTCAGCTTCTCGGGCACGTCCTTCATGGTGATCGGGGTGCGCCGGGTCTCGCCGAACACCGCCATCAGCTTGCCGTCGGCAGCATAGACGTACATCGGCTCCTGCATTTCCACGTCGCGCAGGGTCTGCACGTCGGGAAGCTTGGAGGACACAGCGTAGTACAGACCGCCCACGGCGGCCGCGCCGATCAGCGCCAGGACCAGGACAATCAGGAAGATCCAGCGCAGCCAGCGGCGGAGTCGAGTCATCGGGTTCAGATTCCGATTGCGAATTTCGTGGTCGCAGAGTATAGATTACGCAAGGTGGCGGCTGGGGTCGGCACCGGGGAGCGCAAGGGGAACAGTCAGGGGCTGCATCGTGAATCCGTGAGGAACTTCACAGCAGGGCCGTTGCCATTTGCTAAGAATACGTTATTAATGCTCGGACGCAGGTCTTGCGTCCAAGTGCCCGTCGGCAGGGGAGAAACCGTGGGGCTCATCCCAAAAAGTCAGTCGCCGCTTGTAGGCGTCGACATCAGTTCGACTGCGGTAAAGCTTTTGCAGCTGTCCCGCAGCGGCAATCGTTTCCGTGTGGAACACTACGCTGTGGAACCTCTTCCGCCGAATGCGGTGGTGGAGAAGAACATCGTCGAAGTGGAGGCCGTGGGTGAGGCCATCCGCCGTGCGATGAATCGTTCAGGCAGCAAGGCCAAGCTGGCCGCCGCCGCCGTTGCCGGGTCGGCGGTGATCACCAAGGTGATCCCGATGCCGGCCGAGCTCGACGAGAACGACATGGAAGCCCAGATCGAGCTGGAAGCGGTCAACTACATTCCGTACCCGATCGAGGAAGTGAACCTGGACTTCGAGGTGATCGGGGCGATCCCGAACAACCCGGAGATGGTCCAGGTGCTGCTGGCCGCGTCGCGTTCGGAGAACGTGGAACTGCGCCAGTCCGCGCTGGAACTGGGGGGCCTGCAGGCCAAGGTGATGGACGTGGAGGCCTTCGCGGTCGAGAACGCCTACGCCCTGGTCGCCAGCGAGCTGCCGGTGTCCAGCGACGGCGTGGTCGCGCTGGTCGACATCGGCGCCACCATGACCACGCTCAATGTGCTGCGCGGTGGCCGCAGCCTGTACAGCCGCGAACAGGTGTTCGGTGGCAAGCAGCTGACCGACGAGATCATGCGCCGCTACGGCCTGAGCTACGAGGAAGCCGGCCTGGCCAAGCGCCAGGGCGGGCTGCCGGAAAGCTACGAGATGGAAGTGCTGGAGCCGTTCAAGGAGGCCACGGTCCAGCAGATCAGCCGCCTGCTGCAGTTCTTCTATGCCGGCAGCGAGTTCAACCGCGTCGACCACATCGTGCTGGCCGGCGGCTGCGCCGTGCTGGGTGGCCTGCCGGAGATGGTCGAAGAACAGCTGGGCGTGCCGACCGTGGTCGCCAATCCGCTGGCACAGATGACCCTGGGCCCGAAGGTGAACGCGCATGCGCTGGCCCAGGATGCCCCCGCGCTGATGATCGCCACCGGTCTGGCGCTGAGGAGCTTCGACTGATGGCACGCATCAATCTATTGCCCTGGCGCGCCGAGCGGCGCAAGCAACGCCAGCGCGAGTTCTACGCAATGCTGGGCATGGCCGCCATCGGTGGCCTGCTGCTGTCGCTGCTGATCTGGTTCTACTACGACCGCCAGGTGAGCGGCCAGATGGACCGCAACGCCTATCTGGAAGCCGAGATCGAGAAGGTCAAGGAACAGAACAAGGAGATCGACCGCCTCGATGCGCAGAAGGACCGCCTGCTGGCCCGCAAGAAGGTGATCGAGGAACTGCAGGCCAAGCGCTCGCAGATGGTCCACCTGTTCGACGCATTGGTGCGCACGATTCCTGACGGCGTGGTGCTGACCGCCCTGCAGCAGGAGGGGGACATGCTCACCCTCGAGGGGCGCACCCAGTCCAATGCACGCGTGTCGGCTTACATGCGCAACCTGGAAACTTCCGGCTGGATGACCAACCCGGAGCTGTCGATCATCCAGGCCAGTGCCGCAGACAAGAGTGCTGCCGGCCCGGTATCGGACATCAAGGCACTGCCGTACATGTTCAAGGTCACGGTGAAGCTGCCTGCGCAGAGTGAAGAGACCGGCACCCCCGGTTTGAACGCTGATGGCAGCGTGGCGGCCGCGCCGGCTGCGACGCCCGCCGTGGCGCCGCTTGCCGCCGGCCCCGATGCGGCGGCCCCGGCCGCTGCAGCAGCGCCGGCCCCGGCCCAACCGGCGGCGGCCCCGGCAGCGGCGCCGGCCACCGCACCGGCCACTGCGCCGGCGCCTGCACCGGCCAAGCCGAACCAGCCCGCCGCACCGGCACCGGCCGCCAGGCCTGAGGGCAGCCGCCTGGCGCAGCCGCCGCAGGCCTCTTACGCCCCGCTGCAGGGGGATCGCGCATGAGCCAGAAAATCGATCTGAAGAACCTGGATTTCAACGACATCGGCAACTGGCCGCAGAAGGCCAAGATCGTCTTCTGTTCGTTGCTGGCCCTGGTCATCATGTTCGTTGCGTGGATGCTGCTGATCAGCGGCAAGCGTGATGAACTGGCCAGCCTGGAGTCGAAGGAAAGCGATCTGCGTACCGAGTTCTCCAAGCAGCAGGAACGCGCGGTGAACCTGGGGCCGCTGAAGCAGCAGCTGGCGCAGATGGAGCAGGTCCTGCAGCAGATGCTGCGGCAGCTGCCCAGCAAGACCGAAATGCCGGACCTGATCATCGACATTTCGCAGACCGCGCTGTCCAGCGGCCTGACCAGCCAGCTGTTCGAACCGGAACAGGAGCAGGTCAAGGAGTTCTACGCCGAGAAGCCGATCAAGCTGAAGATGGTGGGCAGCTATCACCAGTTCGGCGCGTTCGTCAGTGGCGTGGCCTCGCTGCCGCGCGTGGTGATCCTGACCATGCACGACATCAACCTGAAGCCGGCGGACAAGGCTGGCGGTGGTTCGCGTGCCGGTGCGCTGGAGTTGTCCGGCACGGTCAAGACCTACCGGTATCTCGACGAGACCGAGGTGCAGGAACAGCAGAAGGCTGAAGCCGGCAAGGAGGGCAGCAAGTGATCCGTTCCTTCCTTGCACGTTGCGGGATGGTCGCTGCCGTGCTGCTGCTGGCCGCCTGCGGCCGTGGCGTGACCAGCACGCCGGGCGACGCGCCGAATCTCGAGAAGTGGGTGGAAGGCGAACGTGCCCGGCCGGCGCAGCCGCTGGAACCGTTGCCTGTGATGCAGCAGTTCGAGACCTTCGAGTACTCCGCGCAGGGCCTGCGTGATCCGTTCACCGACGCCTGGACCAATCCGCAGGGGAATGGCGGATTGCGCCCGGATCCGAACCGGCGCAAGGAGCCCCTGGAGGGCTTCCCGCTGGACGCACTGGACATGGTCGGTACCATCGGCACCGGCGGCGGCACCGTCGCGCTGGTGATGGGGCCGGACAAGGTGACCTACCGGGTGCGCCCGGGCGGCTACCTGGGGCAGAGCGACGGGCGGGTCACTGCGGTCTTCGAAGACCGCGTGGAGCTGATCGAACTGGTGCCGGATGGCGCGGGTGGCTGGCTGGAACGGCCGGCAACGCTCTCGCTTGAAGATCAATGATCGTTTACTGGGGATAGCACGATGACCTTTCACCAAGCCAAGGGGCTGCGTCCCATCCGGCGCTCTACCTTGAACCGTGTCAGCGCGTTGGGAGTCGCGCTGATGCTGGCCTGCGCTCCGGCGCTGGCCGCCGCACCGGCGGAGAAGCCGGTGGGCACCACCGTCGCACCGGCCGCGGCACCCGCCGGCCTGTCGGTGGCCAAGATCGATTTCAAGCGCGGCGATGATGGCGCGGGCCGCCTGATCGTGCAGTTTGACGGCCAGGGCGCGATCCCGGACCTGCGCACGCAGGGCAACAGCGTGGTGGTCGACGTCGGCAACGCCCGCCTGCCGGCCAATCTGCAGAAGCCGTTGAACGTCGTCGACTTCGCCACCCCGGTGCAGCGCATCGACGCCAAGCCGTCCGGCGCCGGCACCCAGCTGGTGCTGAGCACCGGCGGTGCGGTGGAGTCGCTGGCCTACCAGAGCGGCAACGAATACGTGGTCGAGATCAGCGCGCGGCAGGCTCCGGCCGCCGTCGGTGCAGTGACCGCCGGCAGCGTCACCCAGGCGGCAAAGGCCGTCGGCCAGCGCGGCTTCACCGGCAAGCCGGTGACCTTCAACTTCCAGGACGTGCCGGTGCGCACCGTGCTGCAGTTGATCGCCGAAGAGTCCAACCTCAACGTGGTGGCCTCCGACTCGGTGCAGGGCAATGTGACGCTGCGCCTGGTCAACGTGCCGTGGGACCAGGCGCTGGACATCGTGCTGCGCGCCAAGGGCCTGGACAAGCGACGCGACGGCAGCGTGATCTGGGTCGGCCCGCAGGCCGAACTGGCCAAGTTCGAGCAGGAGAAGGAAGACGCGCGCATCGCCATCGAGAACCGCGAAGACCTGGTGACCGATTACGTCCAGATCAACTACCACAGCGCCACCCAGATCTTCAAAGCCCTGACCGAAGCCAAGGGCATCGGCGGTGGTGGCGGTGGTGGTGCAGGTGGCGGGGGCGGTGGGTCGTCGCAGGAGGAAAGCGGCTTCCTGTCCGGCCGTGGCCGCATCGTCGCCGACGAGCGCACCAACACGCTGATGATCAGCGACATCCCGAAGAAGATCGCGCGCATGCGTGAACTGATCAGCGTGATCGACCGTCCGGTCGACCAGGTGCTGATCGAGAGCCGCATCGTCATCGCTACCGATACTTTCGCGCGTGAGCTGGGTGCGCGGTTCGGCATCAGCGGCAGCCGCGACAACGCCTACTTCAGCGGCAACCTCGAAGCCAATGCGGAAACCCGCAAGTCGCAGGTCGAAGCCAATGCGACCAACGCGAAGGCGTACCGTGACTGGGTGGCGGGCGGCAGCACCGGCCCGGCGCCGATTCCGGTCGGTTCGACGATCACCCGTGGCCTGAACTGGGCCATGCCGGCGGCGTCCACCAACCCCGCGGGCTCGCTGGCGCTATCGATCCTCAATGCCGGCTACCTGCTGGACGTGGAGCTGTCGGCCATGCAGGAGGAGTCGCGTGGTGAAGTGATCTCCAACCCGCGCGTGGTCACCACCAACCAGCGCGAGGCCCTGATCAAGCAGGGTAAGGAAATCGGCTATGTGACCATCAGTGCCGGTGCCGGCGGTGTCGCTACGCCGAACGTGCAGTTCAAGGAAGTGGTGCTGGAACTGAAGGTCACCCCGACCATCACCAACGACAACCGCGTGTTCCTCAACATGCAGGTGAAGAAGGACGAAGTGGATCGGCTGATCCAGCTGGAAGGCTATGGCACCGTGCCGTCGATCAACCGCCGCGAAGTGAACACCGCAGTGCTGGTCGAGGACGGGCAGACCGTGGTCATCGGTGGTGTGTACGAGTTCACCGACCGCAACAGCATCAGCAAGGTTCCGTTCCTGGGCGATGTGCCGTTCCTGGGCAACCTGTTCAAGAAGCGTGGCCGCAGCAAGGACAAGGCCGAGCTGCTGGTGTTCGTCACCCCGAAGGTGCTGCGCGTGGCCAGGCAGAACTGAGCCAACGCACCCGCGACACGAAGAAGGGCCGCCATGCGCGGCCCTTCTTCGTTCATGCCGGACGTAATGCGCGGACGATCCGGTAGATCCACGCCATGCGTGGATGAGGTGCCCGTTCAGCCGTTCTTGATGCCAATCGCAAGGCACCCTGCGATGATGTCGGGAACCCGTGCCGTCCCGCGCCGGTCAAAGGCCCCCATGAACCTGCCACCGCCGATGCCCGAAACCGTCTCGCCGCCGCCCGCGCCGGCCACCTCCCGCCTGCATGGCGCCTTCAACCAGCTGCGCGACGCGCTGTCGGCCGAAATCGTCGGCCAGGCGGCCCTGGTCGAACGCCTGTTGATCGCATTGCTGGCCGACGGCCACCTGCTGGTGGAGGGCGCGCCGGGCCTGGCCAAGACCACGGCCATCCGCGCGCTGGCCTCGCGCCTGGAGGCGGATTTCGCCCGCGTGCAGTTCACCCCCGACCTGCTGCCGGCCGACCTGACCGGCACCGAGATCTGGCGCCCGCAGGAAGGGCGCTTCGAATTCGTACCCGGCCCGATCTTCCATCCGATCCTGCTGGCCGATGAAATCAACCGTGCGCCGGCCAAGGTGCAGTCGGCGCTGCTGGAAGCGATGGGCGAGCGCCAGGTCACCGTTGGCCGTCACACCTACGCATTGCCGCCGCTGTTCCTGGTGATGGCCACGCAGAACCCGATCGAGCAGGAAGGTACCTTCCCGCTGCCGGAAGCGCAGCTGGACCGTTTCCTGATGCACGTACGCATCGGCTACCCGGACCAGGCGGCCGAATCAGAGATCCTGCGGCTCGCCCGCGAGCGTGCCCGTGGCGCGCTGGGCGAGGTGGCACCCGCACCGGAGAAGCTGCCGATGCAGGATGTGTTCGACGCCCGCCGCGAAGTGCTGGACCTGCATATGGCACCGGCACTGGAACGCTATCTGGTCGAACTTGTGCTGGCCTCGCGTGATCCGTCGCGCTATGACGCCGGCCTTGGGCGCCGCATCGCCTGGGGCGCAAGCCCGCGTGGTTCCATTGCGTTGGAACGCTGCGCACGTGCACGCGCCTGGTTGGCCGGCCGCGACTTCGTCACTCCCGACGATGTGCGTGCGGTCGCCGCCGACGTGCTGCGCCATCGCGTGCTGCCCAGCTACGAAGCCACCGCCGAAGGCTGGGATGGCGAGCGCCTGGTGCAGGAGCTGCTGGCCCGGGTGCCGGCACCCTGAGCCTGCGCATGACCGATCGATCCCTGGAAGCCGCATCCACCGTCAGTGATGGCGACGGATTGCGCCCGCACCTGTCCGAACTGGTGGCCCTGCGCCGGCTGGCACAGCGGCCGCCGCCGCCGCGCCTTGGTCGTGCCGGCAATGCCGGGCAGGCGCCGTCGCCGCTGCGTGGGCGTGGCATGGAGTACGCCGAGTCACGCGAGTACGTGGCCGGTGATGATGCCCGGCATATCGACTGGCGCGTGACCGCGCGGACCGGGCGTGCCCATACCAAGCTTTTCCAGGCCGAACGCGAGCGGGTCAGCCTGATCGTGGCCGATACTTCACCGGCGCTGTATTTCGGCACCCGCGTGCGATTCAAGTCGGTGCAGGCGGCCCGCGCGGGCGCCGTCGCTGCGTGGTCGGCACAGCGTCGCGGTGATCGCGTGGGTGCCCTGCGCGGCAGCGACCGCGAAGCGCCGATTGCACCTGCGGGTGGGCCGCGGGGCGTACTGCGCGTGCTCGACGCACTCACCCGCTGGTACGCGCAGCCGCCCGCCGACGATCTCGGCCTGGAGCGCGCGCTGGACCATGCCGCCCGCGTGCTGCGTCCCGGGGCGCGCATGCTGGTGCTGGCCGATCCGCAGCAGGCCGCGAAGATTCCCGTCGTGCGCTGGAGCGCGCTGGCCCAGCACCATGACCTCAGCCTGGTGCTGCTGGTCGATCCCCTCGAGCTGCAACCACCTTCGGCGGCCCTGCAGTTCCAGACCGCGCAGCAGCGCATTGGCCTTGATCTGCGGCGCAGCGAAGTGCAGTCGCACTGGCAGGCGCACTTCGTCGAACCGCTGCAGGCGCTGCGCCGCCAGCTCGGCGCACGCCGCGTTGACGTGCAGGTGTTGTCCACCGATGCGCCCAGCGATGCCTGGTTGGCGCCGTCGGCGACCGAGGTACCGGCATGAGCGCCAACCTTCCGCTGCGCGATGTACAGCTGCCGCCGGCACCGTCGTGGTGGCCGCCGGCCCCCGGCTATCTGATGATCGGCGGCGCGGTGTTGCTGGTGATCCTGGCGCTGGCCCTGCTGTGGTGGAAACGCCGCCGCCGTCGCCAACGCTGGTTGCAGGCGTTCGACCAGGAGCTGGCCACCACCACTGATGCCACCGCGGAACTGGCGGTGATCGCCGGCCTGCTGCGCCGTGCCGCGCGGCAGGCGCAGCCGGGCAGTGAATCCCTGCGCGACGATGCCTGGTGGCAGCGCGTGGATCCGAAGGGCACGTTGCCCGACGCGCGTCGCAGCCTGTTGGCCGAAGGTGCCTATCGCCCCCGCGTGGACGCCAGCGAAGTGGCGGCCGTGCGCAGCTGGGCCCGCGAGCGCTACCTGGCAATGCTGCTGGAGCGCCGCCGATGAACCTGCTGGCGAGTTACTGGCCATGGCCGGACCTGCAGCTGGCGTGGCCGCTGGCCCTGCTGGCGTTGCCGCTGCCACTGCTTATGCAGGGGTGGAAGCGCCGCGCCGACCCGGGTGCGGCACTGCGCGTACCGTACGCGGCGAGTGAACTGGAAGCGCTGTCCGGTGGTGGCCGCGTCGATGTGTCGTGGCTGCGTACGCTGCTGCTGTGGCTGGGCTGGTGCGCGCTGTGCATCGCGTTCGCGCGCCCGCAGCAGCTGGGTGAGGCCATCACGCCACCGCAGCAGGGGCGGCAGATGATGCTGGCGATGGACGTATCCGGCAGCATGGGCGAGGGCGACATGGTACTGGGGGGGCAGGCGGTGGATCGCCTCACCGCGGCCAAGGCCGTGCTGGCCGACTTCCTGGATCGTCGCGCCGGTGATCGCATCGGCCTGCTGATCTTCGGCGACCGCGCTTATACGCTCACGCCGCTCACTGCCGACCTGGCCAGCGTGCGCGACCAGCTGCGCGACAGCGTGGTCGGCCTGGCTGGCCGCGAGACGGCCATCGGTGATGCCATCGGCCTGGCGGTGAAGCGCCTGCGCAGCCAGCCCGAAGGGCAGCGTGTACTGATCCTGTTGACCGACGGCGTCAGCAATGCCGGCGTGCTCGAACCGCTGCGTGCGGCCGAAGTCGCGCAGGCCGAAGGTGTACGCATCCACACCGTTGCGTTTGGTGGCGATGGCAGCATGCGCTTCCTCGGCATTCCGATTTCCGCTGACCAGGATCCGGTGGACGAGGCGACGTTGAAGAAAATTGCCAGCCTGACCGGTGGCCAGTTCTTCCGTGCACGCGATACCTCGCAGCTGGCCGGCATCTACGCCGAACTGGACCGTCTGGAGCCAATCGCGGCGAAGGGACCGAGCCTGCGCCCGCGCGAGGAACGCTACGCATGGCCGTTGGGCCTGGCGTTGCTGCTGGGCGCGTTGGCCTGGGCGTGGCCGGAGCGTCGTCGATGATCGCGTTCGTCTCCCATCTTCCGGACTGGAACGCGCTGCACTTCCTGCGCCCGGAATGGCTGTGGGCATTGCTGGCGCTGCCGGTGATTCTCGCCGTATCGCTGTACCGGCAGCGGCGCAGCGATGCGTGGCGGCAGGCGGTGGATGCACACCTGTTGCCGCATCTGCTGGCGGCGGGTACGCGCCGTCGCATGCGGCTGCCATTGGCGGTGCTGCTGGGCTGGACGCTGGCATCACTGGCCATGGCCGGACCGAGCTGGCGGCAGCAGGCACAGCCGATGTTCCAGCCCAGCGCACCGCTGCTGGTCGTGCTGGATCTGTCCAGCCGCATCACTGCCACCGATCTGCCGCCGTCGCGGCTGCTGCAGGCACGGGCCAAGGTCGGCGAGCTCCTGCGCGCACGCAAGGGCGGGCAGGTCGGCCTGGTGGTATACGCCGAAGATGCCTACACCGTGGCGCCGCTGACCGATGACGGCAGCAATGTTGCGTTGTATCTGGATGCCTTGTCGCCGGATGTGATGCCGCGTGATGGTCAGCGTGCCGACCGTGGCATCGACTGGGCCACGCGGCTGATGCGGCAGATCGCTGCACCGCAGGGACAGATCCTGCTGGTCACCGATCAAGCCGATGGCGAAGCTGCGTTGGCAGCCGCGCAGGCGCGCGGTCTTGGACTGCAGGTGTCGGTACTGGGCCTGGGCACGCCCGCCGGCGCGGCCTACCGTGATGGCAGTGGGCAGATTCGCCAGGCCGCGCTGGATGAAGGCAGCCTGCGTGCCGTTGCCACGGCAGGTGGCGGCCGCTATGCGCGCATCGCTGCAGATGACAGCGACCTGCGTGCGCTGGGCGTGCTTGATGCACGCGAAGGCAGCGCCACGCAACGGCCGGGCGAAGGCAAGCAATGGCGTGACGAGGGCTTCTGGCTGTTGCCGCCGCTGATGCTGCTGGCGCTGCTGGCGTTCCGACGCCGAGCGGTGCTGGCGGCGGTGCTGGCGGTGGGTCTGTTGCCATGGATGAGTGACGTGCACGCGCAGACGCCTGCGGCGCCTGCTTCGCAGCCGCCGCAGGGCACCCTGTGGAAGCGGGCCGACCAGCTGCAGCACCAGCGTCTGGCCGACGGCGTGCAGGCCTATCGCAAGGGCGACTTCGCCACCGCGCGCAAGCAGTTCGAAGGCATCGACAACGATGCCGGTTGGTACAACCTGGCCAATACGCTGGCGCGCCAGGGCAGCTACGATGAAGCCATCGCCGCCTACGACCGTGCGCTGGCGTTGCATCCCGGCATGCCCGATGCGGTGGCCAACCGCGCGGTGGTCGATGCCGCGCGCAAGCGCAAGCAGTCGGGGGGGCAGGGGCAGGACCAGCAGAAGCCGCAGCAGAACGGGCAGCAGAAGCAGCAGAACCCGTCCCAGGGCCAGCAGAACCCGCAAGGCCAGCAGCCGCAGCAGGGCCAGAAGGATCCGGGACAGGGTCAGCCACAGTCACAGCAGGGCCAGCAGGGCCAGCCCAGGCCGGGTGACGACAGCACGCAATCGAAGCCGCAGTCCGGCGAGCGCAGCCGCGATGGCCAGCAGGTGCCGCCGCAGGTTGAGGATGCCAAGGCCCAGGCGCAGGCCGACGAGCAGCAGCGCCAGCGCATGCAGCAGGCGATGCAGCAGGCGCGCGAAGGCGAGGCGGACAAGGACGGCAAGCCGGTACCGGCCGGTGACGGCCGCACCGCGCGCCAGCGCGAGGAGCAGCAAGCGGTGGAAGCGTGGATGCGGCGTGTTCCGGACGATCCGGGCGCGTTGCTGCGGGCCAAGTTCCAGCTGGAAAACGAACGCAGGAAGAGGGAAGGGCGATGACGCGGGCGATCAACATGCATGGGCGCTGGCCACGGAACGTTCTGGCGGCGCTGCTGTTGTGGCTGCCGCTGCTGGCCTGGGCGCAACCGCGGGCCTGGCTTGACCGTGACCGCATCGCGATGGGCGACACGGTCACCCTCAACGTTGAGAGCGACCAGGGCGCGCCGGACTTCACCCTGCTGCGCAACGACTTCGATCTGAGCGGGCAGACCAGCAGCCGCCAGGTGGAGTGGAGCAATGGCAGCATGCAGCAGCGCAATCTTTATGGCGTGGCACTGACGCCACGGCGCAGCGGAGCGCTTGTGATTCCGGGCCTGCAGGTGGGCAGTGCACGTACCGCGCCGCTGACCCTGCAGGTGGACGCCGCTGCCGTCGCCGGCCCCGACAGCAATGCGATGGCCTTCATCGAGACCGTTGTCGATGATGAGACGCCCTATGTGCAGCAGAGCGTGGGCGTGGTGGTGCGCCTGTATTTCGCATCACAGCTGGCGTCGGGCGAGCTGGTGCTGGATACACCGGCCGGTGCGTCGCTGCAGCGCGTGGGCGATGACCGCACCGATGTGCGCCAGGTCAACGGCCGCCGTTACAACATGGTCGAGCGTCGCTTCCTGCTGATCCCGGAGCGCAGCGGCACCCTGCGCCTCGCAGGTGCGCGCTTCAACGGCCGCAGCGCCGGTGGCTTCTTCGACGACTTCTTCGGCGGTGGCGACGGGCGCATGAACGCCACCGGCGCCGACCGCACGTTGCAGGTGCAGGCGCAACCGGCGCAGGCGCCACAACCGTGGCTGCCGCTGCAGAGCCTGCAGCTGCGCTACACCAGTGCACCGACCAGTGCCCGTACGGGCGAAGCGGCCAATGTGGTGGTCGAAGCGATTGCCGAAGGGGCGACCCGCGCGCAGTTCACCGACCTGCCGGTGCCGGATGTCGGCAGCGCCGCGCAGGTATTCGCCGAACCGGCGCAGTACGAAGAGACCTTCAATGGCAGTACGCCGCGGCTGAAGATCACCCGCCGCTATTCGATCGTGCCGCGCCAGCCCGGCTCGCTGGTGGTGCCCGGTACACGCCTGCCGTGGTGGGATGTGCGCGCAGGCAAGGCGCAGGAGGCGAAGCTGCCGGATCTGACACTGACGGTCGCGGCGGGCAATGGCGCTGGCAGCACCTCGCCGGCACCGCCGCCGCCAATCGATACCGATGCCGCGCTGCCCGGCAGCGATGGCCAGGACAGCCGCATCGCCGCGACCGATCCGCGTGCCGGTGGCCTGGCCGAACGTCCGTGGCCGTGGATGGGCGCGGCCGTCGGCCTGGCGTTGCTGTGGCTGTTGACCCTGTTGTGGGGCTGGCAGCGAGGCCGCCGACCGCGTGCGGCGGCGCCGGTAGCCGGCAAGCCCTCTGTGCCGATTGTGGCGAGCGGACGTGCTGGCTTGGCCGAACTGCGCCGCACGCTGGATGGCGAAGGGTTCGAGCAGGTCGAGGCACAGCTGTGCGCGATGGCCGGCGTCGAACGCATCGAGCAGGTCGTTGCGCGGTTGGATGACCCGGCGCAGCGCCAGGTGCTGCAGGACCTGCAGCAGGCACGCTGGGGCGGGCAGGGCGATCTGGCATCGCTGCGTTCGCGTCTGCGCGAGGTCTTCCGTGACGGACCGCACTGGTCGACGGCTGCCGGCCCCGCCGACACTGGCCTGGCGCCGCTGTATCCACCGCGGCGAACCTGAACCGGCGTCGCTTGCGCGCTTTGTTAGAGTGCATTCATTTTTCGAGGAAACCCGCGTATGACAGCAGCTGCTGCCGACAAGAAGAAGTTGCCCCTGCATTGGAAGATGGGCATCGGCTTTGCGATCGGCCTGGTCCTGGGACTGATCGTGCACGCCCTGGGCGGCAGCGTCGATGGTCTGCAGGCCGGTGCCAAGTGGGTAATGGACTACGTCACCACCCCGGCGTCGGGCCTGTTCCTCAACCTGATCTTCATGCTGATCGTGCCGCTGATCTTCTCGGCGCTGATCATGGGCGTGTCGGAGATGGGCGACATCCGCGCCCTCGGCCGCATCGGCTGGAAGACCCTGGCCTACACCGTGCTGCTGTCCGGCATCGCCGTGGGCATCGGCCTGGTGCTGGTCAACCTGCTCAAGCCGGGCGCCGGCGTCGATCCGCAGGTCGCCGCCATGATGCTTTCGGAGAACGCCGAGCGCAGCAAGGAAATCGTTGCCGGCATCCATGGCACGCCGAAGGGCATGGACATGCTGCTGTCGATCGTGCCGAGCAACGTGCTGCAGGCGGCGTCGGACAACGGTGCGATCCTGTCGCTGATGTTCTTCGCGCTGATGTTCGGCATCGGCATGGTGCTGACCGACAACGAGAAGGTCGCCCCGTTGCGCCGCGCCATCGAAGGCGTGTTTGAAATCTCGATGACCCTGATCAACCTGGTCATCCGCCTGGCCCCGTATGCGGTGGCCTGCTTCATGTTCAACCTGGCCGCACTGTTCGGCTTCGAACTGATCATCCGCCTCGGTGCCTACGTGGGCGTGGTGGTGCTGGCGCTGGGCCTGCACATGGTCGTGACCTACGGCACTGCGGTGTGGCTGTCCGGCCGTTCGCCGCTGTCGTTCTTCCGCGATACCCAGGAAGCGACGGTGATGGCGTTCTCCACCGCCTCCAGCAACGCCACCCTGCCGACCGCGCTGCGCGTGGCCGACCAGATGGGCCTGCCGCAGCGCGTGTCGCGCTTCGTGCTGACCGTGGGCGCCACCGCCAACCAGAACGGCACCGCGCTGTTCGAGGGCGTGACGGTGATCTTCCTGGCCCAGTTCTTCGGCGTGGACCTGAGCATCGGCCAGCAGATCATGGTGATGGCGGTCTGCATCCTTGGTGGCATCGGTACCGCCGGCGTGCCGTCGGGCTCGCTGCCGGTGGTGGCGATGATCTGTGCGATGGTCGGCGTTAACCCGCTGGGCATCGGCCTGATCCTGGGCGTGAACCACTTCCTGGACATGTGCCGTACCGCGCTGAACGTGACCGGCGACCTGGCCCTGACCACCTTGGTGGCCAAGGGCGAGTCCCACGACGGCCCGGCGCTGGGCCCGCAGCAGGACTAGGTCCAACGCCACAGCCGGCGACCTGATCGGGGTCGGATCCCATTCCGCATGGAATGGGATCCGACCCCTTTCGTTTTCCGGTCCGACCTGACCCGGCCCGGCGACTATGGGACAATAGGCCGCCCGCACGTCCGCGGCCGCCTCCCGATTCCGACAGAACCATGACGCAGCCTACCCGTCGCCAGTTGGCCAACGCCATCCGCTTCCTTGCCGCCGATGCGGTTGAAACCGCAAAGTCCGGCCACCCCGGCATGCCCATGGGCATGGCCGATATCGCCGAAGTCCTCTGGAACGACTACCTCCGCCATAACCCGAGCAATCCGCACTGGTTCAACCGCGACCGTTTCGTGCTGTCCAACGGCCACGGTTCGATGCTGCAGTACGCACTGCTGCACCTGAGCGGTTACGACCTGCCGATCGAACAGCTGAAGCTGTTCCGCCAGCTGGGCAGCCACACCGCCGGTCACCCGGAACGCCACGAGACCCCGGGCGTGGAAACCACCACCGGCCCGCTGGGCCAGGGTTTCGCCAATGCCGTGGGCTTCGCCCTGGCCGAGAAGCTGCTGGCACAGCGCTTCAACCGCCCGGAGCTGGAAGTGGTCGACCACCGCACCTGGGTGTTCATGGGCGATGGCTGCCTGATGGAAGGCGTGTCGCATGAAGCGGCGTCGCTGGCCGGTACCTGGGGCCTGCACAAGCTGGTCTGCTTCTGGGACAACAACCACATCTCCATCGACGGCAACGTCGAGGGCTGGTTCACCGACAACACCCCGGAGCGTTTCGAGGCCTATGGCTGGAACGTGGTCCGCGACGTCGACGGCCATGACCCGGAAAGCATCAAGGCCGGCATCGAGGCCGCGCTGTCGCAGAACGACAAGCCGACCCTGATCTGCTGCCGCACCACCATTGGTTTTGGTTCGCCGAACAAGGCGGGCAAGGAATCCAGCCACGGTGCCCCGCTGGGCAAGGACGAACTGGAAGCCACCCGCAAGCAGCTGGGCTGGGAATACGGTCCGTTCGAGATCCCGCAGGCGATCTACGACGGCTGGCGCGCCAATGGCGCCGGCACCCTGCGCCAGGCCGAGTGGGAACAGCTGTTCGACAAGTACGCCAGCCAGTACCCGGGCGAAGCGGCCGAACTGACCCGTCGCTCGCACGGCGAACTGCCGGCCGACTTCGTTGCCAAGGCCGATGCCTACATCGCCCAGGTCGCCGCTGAAGGCCCGACGATCGCCTCGCGCAAGGCCTCGCAGCTGGCCATCGAAGCCTACGCACCGCTGCTGCCGGAAATCGTCGGTGGCTCGGCTGACCTGGCGCACTCGAACCTGACCCTGTGGAAGGGCAGCACGTCGGTCGCCAGCGACGACGCCAACGCCAACTACGTGTACTACGGCGTGCGCGAGTTCGGCATGACGGCTATCGCCAATGGCCTGGCCCTGCACGGTGGCTTCATTCCGTTCGACGCCACCTTCCTGGTGTTCAGCGATTACGCCCGCAACGGTGTGCGCATGAGCGCGCTGATCCCGGCCCACGCCATCCACGTCTACACCCACGATTCGATCGGCCTGGGCGAAGACGGCCCGACCCACCAGCCGGTGGAGCACCTGGCCTCGCTGCGCTACATCCCGAACAACGATGTGTGGCGCCCGTGCGATGCGGTCGAGTCGGCCGTGAGCTGGAAGGCCGCGATCACCCGCCAGGACGGCCCGAGCTGCCTGGTGTTCAGCCGCCAGAACCTGCCGCACCAGCCGCGCAACGCCGAGCAGATCGCCCAGATCGAGCGCGGTGGTTACGTGCTGGCCGACGCTGCCGGTACCCCGGACGTGATCCTGATCGCCACCGGTTCGGAAGTCTCGCTGGCCACAGAAGCCAAGGCCCAGCTGGACGCGGCCGGCCTCAAGACCCGCGTGGTCTCGATGCCGTCCACCGACGTGTTCCTGCGCCAGGATGCGGCCTACCGTGAATCGGTGCTGCCGAACGCCGTGCGCAAGCGCGTGGCCGTGGAAGCCGGCGTCACCGGTTTCTGGCGCCAGTTCGTCGGCCTGGACGGCGCGGTGATCGGCATCGACACCTTCGGTGCCTCGGCCCCGGCCGACCAGCTGTACAAGCACTTCGGCATCACCACCGCCCATGTGGTGGAAGCTGCCAAGGCGCTGTAAGCAGCATCGCAGCGTGATGAAGGAAAGGCCGGCGCAAGCCGGCCTTTCTCTTTTTCTGTGGGGCGAAACGAATCGGCCGCCGTGCCAGTAGATCCACGCCATGCGTGGATGAGCGTTACATTGCGTCCCGCACGTCCATCAGCGCAAACCCCAGCAGGTTCAATCCGCGCCACTGCGCCGGGTTGTGCGCGTCGGCGTGATCCTTGGCCAGGCCGATGCCCCAGATGAAATCCACCGGGCTGGCTTCGACCAGCACCCAGCCTGCGGTCGCACGCAGGAACGCCCCAAGTTCCGGGTTCTGCGCGAACTTGGCCCTGTTGCCTTCCACCACCAGGTCGTAGCGGGCCTGCGTCCAGCGCGCTTCATCGAAGCCTTCGATCTGGCGGCCGAAAGCCTTGGCCTTGTCCGGCGTGGTGCTGGCGACGATCTTCTCAAGCAGCTTGGTGGCGCCGAACAGACGCGCCTTTCCGGCCATCATGTAGTGCTCGGCGGTGCGGTAGTGCACGCCATCGATCTCGAAGCCGGCGTCATACCACTGGCTGAAACAGGACGCAGAAACTCCGCTGCGCGGCGGCTGGTGGCCCCAGAAGCAGAGGTAACGCAGGTCTTCGCCTGAAGCCTCGCGCTGCTGCAGATCATGCAGGAAACGGGAATCATCGTTCATCGCCACAGCATAGCGTGCCGCCGTGCCCTGGTAGGTGCCAACCTTGGTTGGCACTGATGCTTTTTCGCCGGGGATGGCCCGGCGCTACCGTACGCGTGATTACGCAGTACGCGCCAGCGCCAGGCGCAGCAGGCGCGCGTCCAGGCGCTCGGCGAAATCCTTCGGCGCCTGCAGGCCCATGCGCTGCAGGTACACCGCGTCGCCGTCGCCGGCCGGTTGCCGCAGCGCCGCCCAGACCGTGCGCAGCTTGTCGCCACGGGTCTGCGTGTTGGCCTTCAGCCATCCCAGCGCCTTCACCAGCACCTGTTCAATCTCGTTGAAATCGCTGCCCAGCGGATAGTCCGGCAGGCTGCCATCGGCACGGAACGGTGCCAGTGCGGCGGCCAATGCCTGCGGCGTGTTTCGCTGCAGGCGCTCGGGATCCGGCTGGGTGCTCTTCAACAGCTTGCGTGCAGCCTGCGCCTGTTGCAGCAGGTCGCCCTGGAACGGCGCCTCGGTGATTGCGGTCATCGCCTGCACGCAATCCTCGTCGGTCAAGCCGCGCAGATCGGCGATGCCGTATTCGTTGAGGTAGATGTCGCGCAGGTGGCGTGGGATGGTAGTGTGCCCGTAGTTCCAGCGCACGTTGGATTCGCGCCGGCCCTTGTCGTCACGCGCGGCGCGGAACATCAGCACGCTGCGCGCTTCGGGCAGGGCATGGGCCATCGCCACGAAGTTGTACTGGCCGCCCACGCCGGACACCACACGGCCATCGTCCAGCGCATCCGACACCGCTGCGCCCAGCGCGGTGGCCATCATGCAGGAATTGAAGAAGCGCGCATGGCGGCGCTGCAGGCGTTCCAGCGTCTCGTTGCCGCCGTACAGCTGGTTGATCTCGCTGATCCTGCGCATGCCGATCGCACGGCATTCGTCATCCGGCAGCGTGCGCAGCCATTCGTAGAACTCCGGCGAGCCCAGGTAGAACGCGCCGTGCAGGTACTCGCCCTCGGCGGCCAGGGTGGCGTGGTCGATGGACAGCGTGCTGCCGTTCTCGATGCGCTGCATCAGCGCCAGGTCGTCATGCACCTTGCGCTTGATCACCCCGGTCTGCACCAGCCGGCGGAAGCCCTCATTGAGCATTTCGCTGCAGCCGTACAGGCCGACCTCGAACGGATCCAGCCCGCCAATCTCCTTCACCAGCGGGTGGCTGGCCAGCTGCGGGTCCAGCGCGTGCAGCACGCGGCGGTAGCGCGCGTTGTCGGTGTGGCGCAGCACCAGCGCATGGCTGAGCGCGTCGGCCAGCGTGCCGATGCCGATCTGCAGGGTGCCGCCGTCGCGGACCAGGGTGCTGGCATACAGGCCGATGGCGTAGTCGGCATCGCCGACCGGCTGCCGCGGCAGGCCGAACAGTGCCGGATACGGCGGTGGCGGGGTGATCACCAGATCGAAGAACGACACATCCACGGTGGCCGAGCCGCCCAGGTAGGGCAGCTGCGGGTCGATCTCGGCGATCAGCAGGGGCCGCGGCAGGCCACGTGCGGCCATGGCATCCAGGGTGTCCTGGGTGATGTCGTTGTTGCATGACAGCGACAGCCGGCGATCATCCGGCCGCATCGCCACCTTCTGCACGATCACCTGCGGCGCGCGCTGGGCGACCGCGTCGGCGGCGTGGGTGTAGTTCAGGCTGGTATAGCTGGACTGCGCCTGGCGCGAACCGAGCAGGGCGCCGGACTGCATGTAGAACTCTTCCACCTGCACATGTGCCGGTAGCGCGTCGCGTGCGATCGCATCGGCATAGGCCAGGCGCGGGAAATCGTCGCCGAAGTGGCGCTGCGTGAACGGTGCCATGAAGCGCGCTTCCATGCCGTTGCCGCGCGCCTTCGGCGGGTTCAGCGACAGCGCGGTATACAGCTGCAGCGGCCGCGACGGGTCGTGCTCGACGCGCGCGTACAGGGCATTGAGCAGCCGGTGCGGCTTGCCCAGCGCCAGCGGTGCCCCGATCCGCAACGGCCCGTCCACGCGCGCAAACAACCAGTCGACAGCGGCGTCCAGGTCGGTGAGGTGTTCGGTCATGCGGGGCGGTCCTGCGTGTGGGGGAGTGCTGGCATTACAGCATGTCGGGCTTGAACCGCCGTCGACGCGAGACTTCGGCGCCGGCCACCATGAACTGCCCATCGCCGCGGTAGTGCACCGTGCGCGGCAGCTTCGGCCGTGGCGCTACGTGTGCGCGCACGATTTCCCAGATGAACAGGTTGTTCGATGCCACCTGGCTGTCGTCGTACAAGCGGCATTCGAAGTTCGAGTGGCATTGCCCGACCAGCGGCGCGCCGACCTCGCGTGCGGGCAGCGCGTCGAGCCCGAACCGGGCGAACTTGTCGACCTCGCGACCACTGCAGTTGCCGATGTCCACCACGGTATCGAGCAGCTCCACGCCGGGTACGTTGATCACGCACTCGCCACTGCCGACGGCCAGGCCGTGGCTGTGGTTTTCATTCCACAGGTAGGTTGCGACCAGTGAAGGCGAGAAGCCCATCACCATGTGCCAGCCCATCGTCATCAGGTTGCGCTGGCCCTGCCACGCGGTACTGACCAGCACGATCGGGCCGGGTTCGAGGAAGCGACGTGCCTGCTCGACCGGGAAGTCCTTCTTGGGCAGCGCTTTCATCCGATGCCAGGGGTGGGAGGAACCGATGCTGGCGCAGCCGGGATGAACCCGGAGTCGAGGGACTTGACAGCCAAGTCGATTACGCGCGTAATCAGATCGTCGATTACGGATGTAAACCATGACCCCGATCAGCGAAGCCGAAGCCGTTGTGATGGAGGTGCTGTGGCAACAGGCACCACGTAGTGCCGATGACGTGGTGGCCGCGCTGGCCCATCGCGACTGGGCCGAGCCGACCATCAAGACCCTGCTCAACCGCCTGCTGACCAAGGGCGCGATCGCCGCCGAGCGCGATGGCCGGCGCTATCTGTACCGGCCCCTGCTGCAGCGCCAGGCCTGGGTGGAGGCGCAAAGCCAGGACTTCATCGGACGCGTCTTCGAGGGCCGCGTGGCGCCACTGGTGGCGCACTTCAGCGAACGTGGGCAGCTGAGCGCGCAGGACATTGCCGAACTGAAGAAGCTGATCCAGGAGCTGGACCATGACTGAGCTGCTCGACGGACTGTGGCGGGCCAGCCTGTGGCTGGCGGTGGGCGTGCTGCTGCTGGCGGCGCTGCGACCACTGCTGGTGGGCCTGGGCGGCGCCGGGCTGGCCTATCGCAGCTGGTGGCTGCTGCCGTTGCTGCTGGTGACCTTGCTGCTGCCGTTGCCGCAGGTCGCGCTGCTGCAGCATGTACCGACGCTGCCGTTGAAAGTGGTGCCGGGGGCCACTGACGGTGGGGCAGGTTGGTCGGTGCCTGGGGCCCTGCTGTCGCTGCTGGCATGGGCGCTGGGCACGGGCATCTGCCTGCTGCGCGACCTGCGTGCGCAGCGCCGTTTCGAACGCAGCATGGGCCAGCTGCGTGCGCGTGCCGATGGCAGCTGGCAGGCCAGTGGCGATCCCGGGCTGCCGGCGCTGGTCGGCCTGTGGCGGCCGCGCATCGTGGTCGGTCCGCAATTCGATCAGCAGTTCACCGCACAGGAGCAGAACCTGATCCTGCAGCACGAGCGCAGCCATCGCCGCAATGGCGACCACTGGGCCAACGGCGCGCTGCTGCTGGTGCGCGCAGTGTTCTGGTTCCACCCGCTTCTGCCATGGGCTGCACGCCGTTTCCTGCTCGACCAGGAGCTGGCCTGTGATGCCCGCACCATTGCCCCGCAGCCTGCGCTGCGCGGCCTCTATGCCAGCACGCTGCTGAAGGCGCAGCTGGTCCATCCGGTTGCGCCCGCGGTCTGCCATTGGCGCAGCCAACCCGTGTTGAAGGAGCGTATCGCCATGTTGAAGCAGTCCAAGCGGAAGGCATTGCCGTGGGTGTCGGGGCAGGTGCTGGTGGTCGGGTTGTGCGTGGGAATGGCGGCGGTGGCGTGGGCCAGCCAGGGCGGTGCGGCGGTAGGTACCCGGATCGGTGTCGAGCCGTTCGAACATGCGGAAGAGGATGCGGCAAAGGCGGGGCTGGACAGTCCGATCCAGGTCGACAAGATGCCGCCACCGTCCTATCCGAAGTCCGCCTTCGAGCAGCGCCAGGTGGGCGTGGTCAACCTGCGCATCGAGGTGGACGCACAGGGCCATCCGACCGATGTACAGGTGCTCAGCGCGACCAATCCGGGGGTGTTCGATGCCGTCTCCATCGCCGCCGCGCGCAGCTGGACCTACCGACCGGCGCGGAAGAACGGCAAGCCGGTGGCCGGTGCCGTACGCATTCCGATCACCTACGCCATGGATGACACCGAGGATACGAAGTGAAGTCCGCGCCGCTGTTGATGATGGCGGCGCTGCTGGTGGGGTGTGCAACCCAGGATCGCCTGACCACGGTTGATACCCGCAGCGAGAATGTCGGTCACCAGCGGCTGCGGCCCGATGCAGGGGGAGGGGCTGGCCAGATCCAGCCTTACACGCTGGCCGCCAGCGAAGGCTACCGGATGCCGCAGCTGCACACGGCACCTGATCCCGTGGTGGGTGATCGCGATCCTCGCACGTCGTTGCCGCCGACCACGGTCTGCCTGCAGGTGGTGGTGGATGCGCAGGGCAGCGTTGAGCGCAGCATGCCGTTGACCGACCGCAGCGAATGCAGTGCGGGTGGGGCGCCGGAGAATGCGCCCTTGCTGCAGGCCGCGCAGGAGGCGGTTGCGATGTGGAAGTATTCGTCCGCCGCGGTCTGCCACTTCGCAGCGGGCAAGGTACCTGCGGATCGCGGCGACTGCCGCGGTGCCGAGCGGGTCGAGCCGGTGGCCGTTACCCTGCAGTACGCCTTCACCTTCGAGGTCGTGAAGGGCCAGCATGTGGTGCGTACACAGGGCCGGTAGTGCCGGGCCATGCGCGACCAGGCAGGCGCCGTCGCCCGCACAGGCGTACAGTGCGGGCGACACGGCAACGGAAGCTGGGGATGAGTATCTGGACAATCATGCTGGCCGGGCTTTCCTGTGTACTGGCCGGTTGCACGCCGCATGGGCAGGACAAGCACGACCTGGATGCGTATCGAAATGGTCCGCCGGCCTGCTCGGCCGGCGGCTACCTGGCAGCGCTGGACGACCCCGCACGCGTGGCGTATCTGCGGGGAGCGCTGCAGGTCCGCCCGCGATCGCCCTGCATCGCCGAACTGCTCGCCGCCCAGCCGCCGGCCTTGCTGCCGGTTGCGCGGCATGCGATCCTCGATGGGGGAGAGCGCAGTGATCTTTCGCTTCTGGTCGGCGCGGTGGCAATGAAGGTCGATCGCGGCGAAATCACCGCTGCACAGGTGGATGCGCTGCAGCTGCAGGCGGCCTGTACCGATTCCCCAGGGGCACCGGCGCAATGCGCGGAACAGCTGCAGCGCCTGCGGCAGGCCTTGCAGGAACTGGACGACCCTTCCTCGCGTGTATTGACGCAGAAGTCGAAGGTACGCCTGTCAGATGCGTCTGCCACCAGGCGGGTGGAAGCCACGCTTGCCATGCGCACGGCCGATGCACCGGCCGCAAGCGGTGTTGCGTGCGGCGGGACCACCTCGCCATGCCGCGAGGTCACGCATCTGGAACTGCGCGTGGACGGCCAGCCGGTTCCCGTGGCGTACTCGGTGTACCGAGATCTCTTCGATCTGCATCGCGGAACCCTGAAGGCAGATGCTGGCGGCGGTGTGCTGGACCTGCTGGGCGGCGACGCATCGGAGAGTTACAACGTGCGTATCCGCTTCGATGCGCAGCACGTGCTGTCACGGCAGATGTATGTGGGCACGGCGCAGGATGACCTGCTGCAGGAAACTGTCTATCACGAGGTGATCTACGAGTGAGGCGCGTCGATGAAGGGGGCACGCGTAAGCATCAGGCCCCGCCCTGGATGTTGGCCTTCACCGCCGGCTGCATCAGCGCCGGCTCGGCCAGCGTGGCATCGCGGGCCTGACGCACGCTGACGAACTCCGCCTCGGCCACGCCGTCATGCACGTGGATGTTGTGCGCGCGCTGTTCGCCGATGGTGGTTTCGTTGGCGAAATCACGGCCGCCCGGGCCGTAGTCGTGGCAGACGAATACGCGGGTGGCGTCGGGCAGGGCCAGCAGGCGCTGGATCGAACGGTACAGCTGCGCGGCATCGCCGCCCGGGAAGTCGCAGCGGGCGGTGCCGCCGTCTGGCATGAACAGCGAGTCGCCGGTGAACAGTGCATCGCCGATCAGGTAGGCGACGCTGTCGCTGGTATGCCCGGGCACGGCGATCACCCGTCCGTCCAGTCCACCAAGGGCGAAGGTTTCGCCATCGCTGAACAGGTGGTCGAAGATGTCATCCGCAGCAGGAAGCTGCAGGCCATAGCGTGGTGCAAACGTCGCCTGCACCGCACGGATGCCTTCGCCGATGGCGAGCGTGGCCTGCGGGAAGCGCTGCTTGAGCCGACGCCCCGCCGACACATGGTCGGCGTGGGCGTGGGTTTCCAGCAGCCAGCGCAGCTGCAGGCCCTGCTGTTCGATGGCCTGCAGCACGTCGCGCAGCGGCGACTCGCTGCTGGCGTCGGTGTCCGGGTCGTAGTCCAGGACCGGGTCGATCAGCGCCGCCTCGCCGCTGGCCGGGTCGCTGGCCAGGTAGCTGAAGGTATTGCTGTCACGGTGGAAGAACGACTGCACCTGGACTGACATTGGAACGCTCCTCAGCGCGCGCCGAGCACGCGGTTCAGCAACTGGGCCAGGTTCTCGCCGGCCAGTCGCAGCTGCGCTTCGGCCAGCGGCCGGTAGCGCTCGGTGTATTCATCACCGATTTTACGCGTGGCCGGATAAACGCCAGCTTGCATGGAAATGCGGCAGCTGGCCTCGGCCCAGGTCTGCGGGTCGCGTTGCGGGTTGGACTGGCGCGCCAGCTTCGGCGCGCGCTGGCTCTGCAGCAGCGGAAGGTAGCCGGCATCGTCCAGCTTGCGGGTGTTGAGCATGCCGCTGTCCCACAGCGAGTGCAGGTTGGTACCGCGGTTGCCGAACTGCAGCTGGAAATCGTTGCCGCCCTTGTCATGGGCATAGCCGGCGTGCATCGGCTGGTGGATGTCACCCACCAGGTGCACGACGAACTTCAGCGCCTGCAGGCGCTCGCCGTCGGTCAGGCTGCGGTCGCCGAGGATGGTGCTCTGTGCTTTCAGTGCCTCGACAATGCAGTTGCCGCTCTTGCAGTGCTTCGGTGCTTCGTAATGGCAGTTGTCTTCGGCGATGTTGACGTAGTGCCAACCGGCCGAGCGACGGCCCAGGCCGGGGTCCTTGGCGCGCAGCTGATCGGCCCAGGGGGCGATGCTGGCCAGGGTGGCGTCTGGCTCGGTGGCCAGCAGGCGGTCCACTTCGGCGCGGGCGGTGGGGTTGAGGCGGGCGTCGGCGACTTCGGCGACAAGGCGGTGGCCTTGTGCGCCCCAGGCATGGGCCGGGGCCGAAGCGGACAGCAGGGCCGGCGCCAGGGCGGCGGCGAGGAACAGGGAGTGCAGGGCTTTCATGCGTACATTCTAGCGGGCCTCGGCAGACCCGGGCTTGATCACGCGTGGCGTTCGCCACACGGTCTTGATGCACCAGCCGCTAGGGTGACCCGGGCACACGCGGGGGAGGGGCTGATGGCGATCACGGACAGGCGCATCATGGCCGGGCATCCCGATGACGACGGGTTCGCCGCCGCGTTCGATGCCCAGGTGGTCTGGCGCATGCGCTGGGCCTGCGCCGTGGCAGGCGCGTTCTCGCTGGGCTTTGCCGTGCTCGATACCTACTGGTTGCCGCCGGAGGTGCACGCGCCGGTGCTGCGCTGGCGGCTGGGCGTTCTGCTGCCGGCACTGCTGCTGGGCGTCGCGCTGACCTTCGTGCCGATGCTGCGGCGCCACCTCCAGTGGCTGGGCGGCAGCGTCGTGCTGGTCAGCGGGCTGGCGCTGGTGACCATGATCTGGACCGCGCACCGTGCCGGCGTGAACTACCCCTACGAAGGCATCAGCCTGTTCCTGTTGCTGAACTACTTCCTGTGCGGGCTGCGTTTCGGGGTGGCGACGCTGACCGGAACCCTGATCGCGCTGGCGTTCGTGCTGGCCGAGCTGCAGGTGGGCCGGCACTGGGCGCAGATGCTGCAGAGCGTGATGTTCGTGCTGGCCAGCAACCTCGCCGGCATTTTCGGCAGCTACATTTCCGAACGGCAGACGCGTGCAACGTGGCGGGCCGAACAACGCCTGGATGCACTGGCCAACCATGACGGCCTGACCGGCCTGCTGAACCGGCGCGCCTTCGATCGCCAGGCCAACCAGATCTTCCAGCGCTATCTGCGTACACCGCATGCGCGCGGCGCGCTGCGCATCGCCATGATCGATATCGACTACTTCAAGCGCTACAACGACCACCACGGCCATCCCGCCGGCGACACCGTCCTGCATGCGGTGGCAACCACCCTGGCCGCGCAGCTGCGCGGTAGCGACTCGGTGGTGGCGCGCTACGGCGGCGAAGAGTTCGTGGCGCTGGGCCACTGGGCGCCGGGCCAACCGGAATCAGCGCCGTTCGAGCAGCTTCGGCAACAGGTGCAGGCACTGGCGATCGCACATGCCGATTCGGATGCAGCCCCGGTGGTGAGCGTGAGCATCGGCGTGGCGCGCTGGCATGACGATGGTGGCGATACGCTGGAGCAGGCATTGGCACGCGCCGATGCAGCGCTGTATCGCGCCAAGGAAAGCGGCCGCAACCGGGTGGAAGTGGCGCCGGATCAATAATCGACTGAAAGGCGGCCCGTTCATGCTTCTGTAGAGCCGAGCCATGCGCGGCTGCTCTTATTCGGGTATCTGCGCGCTCCGCGAGATAGCCGGGCATGGCTCGGCTCTACAGAAGGGCGCGCCTACGCATGCTTCCCGAAAAAAAGCCCCGGCAAAGACCGGGGCAACATGCTGCGAGGGTTTTGCGTGTGGCAGGGAGCGGGGGCCGAAGCCCCCGCGCTCAACACACCGCTTAGAACTTGAAGACGTACGACGCACCGTAGACCAGCGGATCGATGTTGACCGTGCCGATCTTCTCGCCGTTCAACTTCACCTTGCTGTCGATGTCGATCCAGCGCATGTCCACGCGCAGGGCACCCTTCTCGCCGATCGCGAAGTCGATGCCGGCATGCGCGGCCAGGCCCCACGAATCCTGCAGCTTCAGCTTGCTGCCGGCCAGTGCGCCGGTGGTGTCTTCACTGAAGAAGGTCGTGTAGTTCACGCCCGCGCCAACGAACGGCGAGACCTTGCCCTTGCTGTTGAAGTGGTACTGCAGGGTCACCACCGGCGGCAGCTGCTTGGTGCTGCCCACGCGGCCCAGGCCGTTGATGTTGATGTCGTGCTTGAACGGCAGTGCGGCCAGCACTTCGATGCCCAGGTTGTCGGCGATGAAGTATTCGCCGGTGATGGTCGGCTTGACGTCGTTGTCGACGTCGACCTTCAGGGTGTGGCCGGCCAGCCAGCCGTTGTTCGACTTCGGCGCCACCTGGTGGATGCCGGCCGAGACGGTCCAGTCACCCTTGGACTGGGCCATGGCCGGGGCGGCGGCGAGGGACAGGGCGGCGGCCAGGCCGGCCAGGATCAGGGGGGAGGTCTTGCGCATGGGGGTGATCTCGTTGCTGGGTGGATGGCGACAGTCTCGGCCTCACGCCGCGCTAACGCTTTGATCCGGATCAAATCCTGTCCGCCAGCCCTCTGGCGCGGGCGCTGGCCCACGGTGGCCAGCCCCGGTTTGCTAGACTTGTGGGCCCTATCCATCCCGCCGCACCCGTCGCGGCCGCAGGAGCTTGAGAACATGGCAATCAAGGTTGGTATCAACGGTTTCGGTCGCATCGGGCGTAACGTCCTGCGCTCGGCGGTGCTGAACTTCGGCGACGACATCGAAATCGTGGCCATCAACGATCTGCTGGAGCCGGATTACCTGGCGTACATGCTCAAGTACGACTCCGTGCACGGCCGCTTCAAGGCCGACGTGGCCGTGCAGGGCAACGACCTGCTGGTGAACGGCAAGAAGATCCGCCTGACCCAGGAACGCGACCCGGCCAACCTGAAGTGGGATGAAGTCGGTGCCGACGTGGTGCTGGAAGCCACCGGCCTGTTCCTGACCAAGGAAACCGCGCAGAAGCACATCGATGCGGGCGCGAAGAAGGTCATCATGTCGGCCCCGTCGAAGGACGACACGCCGATGTTCGTGTTCGGCGTGAACGACAAGACCTACGCCGGCCAGGCCATCATTTCCAACGCGTCGTGCACCACCAACTGCCTGGCCCCGCTGGCCAAGGTCATCAACGACAAGTGGGGCATCAAGCGTGGCCTGATGACCACCGTGCATGCGGCCACCGCCACCCAGAAGACCGTCGATGGCCCGTCCAACAAGGACTGGCGCGGCGGCCGTGGCATCCTGGAAAACATCATTCCGTCGTCCACCGGTGCGGCCAAGGCCGTCGGC
This sequence comes from Stenotrophomonas sp. SMYL89, assembly GCF_036319985.1. Lineage (NCBI taxonomy): Bacteria > Pseudomonadati > Pseudomonadota > Gammaproteobacteria > Lysobacterales > Lysobacteraceae > Stenotrophomonas > Stenotrophomonas sp. SMYL89. Next base: position 46,370 of record NZ_JAWIRW010000020.1, read on the forward strand.
GTGGTCATTCCGGAACTGAACAAGAAGCTGACCGGCATGAGCTTCCGCGTCCCGACCTCGGACGTGTCGGTGGTCGACCTGACCGTCGAGCTGGAAAAGGAAGCCACCTACGCCGAGATCTGCGCCGAAGTGAAGGCACAGAGCGAAGGCGCGCTGAAGGGCATCCTGGGCTACACCGAAGACAAGGTGGTGGCCACCGATTTCGTCGGTGAAACCCACACCTCGGTGTTCGACGCCGACGCCGGCATCGCCCTGGACGGCACCTTCGTCAAGCTCGTGTCGTGGTACGACAACGAGTGGGGCTATTCCAACAAGTGCCTGGAAATGGCCAAGGTTGTCGCCGCCAAGTAAGGCCGGCGAAGATCGCACGCGGACCCCGGCCTGGCCGGGGTTCGTCGTTTATGGGGCCGGCCCTGTCGTAGCATGGCCCGGTCGACCGCTGCCGCTGGGGCGCGGGAACGCAATGGAAGCACGCAATGGAAGCTCTGATCGCCCTGGTCGTACTGGTCCTGCTGGCCATCCCGCTGCTGCTGGTGGTGGCGCTGGTGATGATCGCCGGCCTGCGCCGCCGCGTCGCCGCGCTGGAAAGCGCGCTGGCCGCCGCGCCTGCCACCCGGCCGGCCGCTGCGGCCACCGCCACCCAAGCGGCGCCTGCCCGGTCGGTGGTGACGCCTTCGGCCAGCGCCGATCCTCCGTTCCTGCGGCCAGTCGCGGCGGCGACACCACAACCGCCGCCGGCGCCTGAAGCCCTGCCTGCCGGGCCACCTGCGCCCCGTCCCGTCACGCCGCCGCCGGTACCGGTGGCGCCACCACTGCCTGCCGAGCCGGCGCTGCCGAATTTCATCGAGCGTGGCATCGGTGCGGTCAAGCGCTGGTTCACCGAAGGCAACGTGCCGGTCAAGATCGGCATGCTGGTGCTGCTCGCCGGTGTCGCCGCGCTGCTCAAATACGTCAGCGAACAGGGCTGGCTGGTGCTGCCGATCGAACTGCGCCTGGCCGGCGTCACCGTGGGCGCGCTGGGCCTGCTGGCCTTCGGCTGGCACCAGCGCGAACGCAGGCGCATGTTCGCGCTTGCGCTGCAGGGCGGTGCCATCGGCGTGCTGCTGCTGACCATCTTCGCCGCCTTCAAGCGATTCGACCTGATTCCGCCAGGCTTCGCCTTCGTCAGCTCGATTGCGCTGGTGGCAGGCCTGTGCGTGCTGGCGGTGATGCAGAACTCGCGAACCCTGGCGGTGCTGGGCATCCTCGCCGGCTTCATGGCGCCGCTGTGGCTGTCCACCGGCAGTGGCAACCACGTGGGGTTGTTCAGCTACTACGCGGTGCTCAACGCCGGCATCTTCGCCATTGCCTGGTTCCGGCCGTGGCGCGCGCTGAACCTGCTGGGTTTCGCCTTCACCTTCGGCATCGGTACGTTCTGGGGCGTGCTGCAGTACGCGCCGGACAAGTTCGGCAGTACCGAACCGTTCCTGCTGCTGTTCTTTGCCTTCTACCTGCTGATCCCGCTGCTGTACGCACGCCGGCAGCCCGCCGGCCGCCGCGACCTGGTCGATGGCAGCCTGGTGTTCGGCACCCCGCTGGTCGCGTTCTCGCTGCAGGCCGGCATGCTGCATGAGCAGCCGATGACGCTGGCGCTCTGCGCGCTCGGCCTGGCCGCGATCTACGCGGTGCTGGCGTGGGCGTTGATCCGGCGTGCGTCGTACACCGTGCTGGCGCAGTCGCACGCGGTGCTGGCGGCGGGCTTTGCCACGCTGGCAGTGCCGCTGGCGCTGTCGGCACGCGCCACGGGTGCCGTGTTCGCGCTGGAAGGCGCTGGCCTGGCCTGGCTGGGCCTGCGCCAGAAGCGCTGGCTGCCGCAGGTGGCTGGCGCGTTGCTGCAGATGGGCGCCGCGTTCGCCTTCGTGGCCGGCGGCGACCACTGGCACGAGGACCTGCGCTTCCTGATCAATCCGACCGCCATCGGCGCGCTGCTGCTGGCGCTGGCAGGTTTCGCCTCCGCCTGGAGCTACCAGCGCCGGCCGCGCCATGAGGTCGCACTGGTCTACTACCTGTGGGGCCTGCTGTGGTGGCTGGGCGGGCTGGTACACGAGATCACCCGTTTCTTCCCGTACCGCATGGAAGTGGATGCGCTGCTGGTGCTGGCTGCGGTCACCGCATGGCTGGCCGCCGAAATGCAGCGCCGCCAGCCGGCGCGTGCATTGGGCGTGACTGCGCTGGCGATGCTGGCGCTGGGCTTCCCGCTGGCGCTGATGCAGAGCGACGCGCACCATCAGCCGTTCGCCGGCTACGGTGCGTTGGCCTGGGCGGTATTCGCCGTGCTCGGTGTACGCACGCTGCTGTGCCTGCGCCAGGGCGGTGACAGCGTGGCGCGCATCGCGCAGTTCCTGTGGTGGCTGCTGTGGCCGTCGCTGCTTTCGCTGCTGGCGCTGTGGGGGGGGGGCGAGGCCGGTCTGGCGCAGGGTTGGACGACGCTGCTGGTCACGCTGCCGTGGCTGCTGATGGCGTCGCTGTCGCTGTGGCGCTGGAATACGCTGCGCTGGCCATTGGGTGAAGCGTTCGACCGCGTGCGCACGCCGCTGCAGTGCGTGCTGTTCGGGCTGCTGTCGATCGGCTGGCTGCTGGGGCAGCTGTTGCCGGGCGATGCTTCTCCGTTGCTCTGGCTGCCGGTGCTGAACCCGGCCGAGCTTGGACAGTGGCTCAGCCTGTTGCTGCTCGCGCGCTGGCTGTACAGCGGCCAGGCGCCGAAGGCACTGCTGGGTATCCGCATGCCGCTGCTGTCACTGGCAACGTTCGTTGCGCTGACCAGCGTGGTGCTGCATGGCGTGCACCAGTGGGGCGGCCTGTCGTGGAACGCGTCGATGATGCGCTTCAGCCTGGCGCAGACCAGCCTGACCGTGCTGTGGAGCGTGCTCGGAGTGATCGCCTGGGTATGGGGTTCGCGTCGCGGCCAGCGCGTGTTGTGGATGGTCGGTGCCGTGCTGATGGGCGTGGTGCTGGCCAAGCTGGTCATCGTCGATCGCCAGCACCTGGGCAACCTGCTGGGCATCGCATCGTTCATCGCCTACGGCCTGCTGTGCACCGTCGTGGGTTATCTGGCACCGGCACCGCCCAGCGCGGCGCCGACCGTGGAGGAAAAGCAATGAAAACGTGGAGCAGGGTGCTGCTGCCGGCGATGTTCGGCCTGCTGGCCGCCGTCGCGGTGCAGGCCGCCGATTACCGCACGCAGTACGCCGAACAGTGGCCACTGACGTTGTCCAGTGCACAGTCCGGTGCTTATCGCGTCGTGCTGGAACCGGCGATCTACCGTCGCGCCGGTACCGCGGACCTGAGCGATCTGCAGGTGTTCAATGCCGCAGGCCAGTCGCTGCCCTCCGCCTTGCTGGCGCCCGATCAGCCGCTGGCGCAGCCGCCGGTGCAGCGTGAGCTGCCCTGGTTCGCGCTGCCGCCGCTGGCCGAAGCGCAGCGCAACGATCTGCAGTTGCTGACCGAGCGTGATACCGATGGCCGTGTGCGTCGCGTCGAAGCACGCGTGAGTGGCGGTGCGGCGGCGAGCGGGCAGGGTGGCTGGCTGATCGACGCCAGCGTGCTCGGCCAGCAGCCGGTGGCGGCGCTGGTACTGGATTGGGCCGACAGCGGAGAGCCGCTGCAGGCACAGGTGCAGCTGGATGCCAGCGACGACCTGCAGCACTGGCGTCCGATCGGGCGTGATATCCCGCTGGTCGACCTGCAGCGTGCTGGCAAGCGCCTGCTGCAGCGCCGCCTGCAGGTGGACGGCGAGGCGCGCTACCTGCGCGTGCTGGCGCAGGGCGATGCACGCCTGCCGGCGCTGCGCAGCGTACTGGCCGAGCTGCCGCCGGCGCCGGCCACACTGCCGTGGGAGTGGCTGTCGCTGGAGCCGACCTCGACGGGCAAGGGGGAATACACCTTTGAGATGGATGGCCGTTTCCCGGTCGCCCGTGCGGACGTGGCCAGTACCGACAACAGCCTGGTGCAGTGGACGTTGTTCAGCCGCGACGACGAAAGTGCGGAGTGGCAGCGCCGTAGTGCGCCGTGGATTGCCTACCAGCTGCAGCAGGGCGCACAGGGCCCGCGCCAGCAGTCGGCCGCGCAGGCACTGGGCGGCGTGCATCGCGACCGCTACTGGAAGCTGGTTGCGAATCCTGCCGAATTGGCGACTGCGCCGTCCCTGCGCCTGGGCTACCAGCCGGAAGTGCTGGTGTTCCTCAGCCAGGGCGCGGCGCCCTACGCGTTGGCGGTGGGCAGCTCGACCGCGCGCCGGATGGAGGCGCCGATCGGGGTGCTGATCGAGGAACTGCGACAGCGCAACGACCCGTCGTGGCAGCCGACGCTGGCGCGCCTGGAAGGCAGCCCGGAGCCGCTGGCCGGCGATGCGGCGCTGAAGGCCCAGCATGATTGGAAGTCGTGGTTGCTGTGGGCATTGCTGGGGCTGGGTGTGCTGGTTGTTGGCGGCCTGGCGGTCAGCCTGCTTCGGCAGAAGCCTGCGCCTTCGGCGTAGGTTCCGGCGAACGGCGCAGCCCCTCGTGGGTGGGGGTGGTCGTGCAAAGCAAAAGCAAAAGCCGCGCTTGGCCGGGCGGGGTGGGTTCGCGGGGGACGCCGCAAGTACGTCCTTTGACAGTTTCCGGTTGCTTCCACCCACGGAAAGAAAGAAGAAGAGCAAAAGCTGCCTGGCTGGGCGCTCTTTGTAGAGCCGAGCCCGCGCTCGGCTGCTCTCCGCGAAATCTCCAGCCGAGCATGGGCTCGGCTCTACATTCCTTCTCCGTCCGACATCAGAAACCGCTCTTGCCTTTTGCCATCCGCTCTACCTCATGAACCTGTCGAGGCCGGGGCGGTGTGGGCTGGCAGGGGTGTCCGCGGCATGGATGCCGCGGCCAAGCCTCCAGGTATGGATTCACGGCGTCCCCTGCCAGCCCACACCACCCCGGCCCACTCACAGCACCACGAAGCGCCAGCGCCTTGGCCGTTGCCGTTGCTGTTGCATTTGCCCTGCGCCTCTGCCTGCCGCAGGCATCGACCCTCCCTCCACCCGCACCCGATACAATGGCCGTCTGCCGCATCCCGGCATCCCGTCCCTGAGCCAAAGAGTTGCCCATGTCCATCGTCCGCATGACCGACCTCGACCTCTCCGGCAAGCGCGTGCTGATCCGCCAGGATCTGAACGTGCCGATCGAGAATGGCCGCATCACTTCCGAACAGCGCATCACCGCTTCGCTGCCGACGCTCAAGCGCGCACTGGAGCAGGGCGCGGCGGTGATGGTCACCTCGCACCTGGGGCGCCCGAAGGAAGGCGTGTGGAGCGAAGCTGATTCGCTGGCACCGGTCGCGGCGCGCCTGTCCGAGCTGCTGGGCCGCGAGGTTCCGCTGGTGCGCGATTGGATCGACGGCGTCGACGTGCAGCCGGGCCAGCTGGTGCTGCTGGAGAACTGCCGCATGAACGTCGGCGAGGGCAAGGACGATGACGCCCTGTCGAAGAAGTACGCCGCGCTGTGCGATGTGTTCGTGATGGATGCCTTCGGCACCGCGCACCGTGCCCAGGCATCCACCCACGGCGTCATCCGCTTCGCACCGGTCGCTGCCGGTGGCCCGCTGCTGATGGCCGAGCTGGACGCGCTGGCGCAGGCGCTGGATGCACCGGCCAAGCCGCTGCTGGCCATCGTGGCCGGCAGCAAGGTCAGCACCAAGCTGGAACTGCTGGCCAACCTGGTCGGCAAGGTGGATCAGCTGATCGTCGGTGGTGGCATCGCAAACACCTTCATCGCCGCCGCCGGCTACAACGTCGGCAAGTCGCTGTACGAACCGGACCTGCTGGATACCGCGAAGAAGATCGTGGCCGATGCCAAGGCGCGTGGCGCCGACATTCCGCTGCCGGTGGACGTGGTCACCGCCAAGCAGTTCCTGCCTGATGCCGCTGCGGAAGTGAAGGCGGTCGACGCCGTTGCCGAAGACGACCTGATCCTGGACATCGGCCCGCAGACCGCCGCGCAGTACGCGCAGCTGATCGATAAGGCCGGCACCGTGGTCTGGAACGGTCCGGTCGGTGTGTTCGAGTTCGAGGCCTTCAGCAAGGGTACCGAGGCACTGGCCCGCGCCATCGCCAGCTCGCCGGCCTTCTCCATCGCGGGCGGTGGCGACACCCTGGCGGCGGTCGACAAGTTCGATATCGCCAAGGACGTCAGCTACATCTCCACCGGTGGCGGCGCATTCCTGGAGTTCCTGGAAGGCAAGACCCTGCCGGCAGTGGCGGCACTCGACGCGCGCGGCGCATGAGTGCCGACCACGGCAAGGATGTCCTGTTCTTCGACCTGGACGGCACGCTGATCGATTCGCAGGTGGGCATCACCGCCTGCATCGCCTACGCGCTGCAGAAGATGGACCATCCGGTGCCGGCGCAGGAAACGCTGCTGGGCTGGATCGGTCCGTCGCTGCGCACCACTTTCGCGCCGCTGTTCGGTGAACCGGCGCGGGTGGAGCAGGCGGTGGGCTATTACCGCGAGCGCTTCGACGCCGAAGGCTGGCGCGAGCACACGGTGTACCCGCAGATTGAAGACACGCTGCGCGCGCTGCATGGTCGTGGCCACCGCTTGGCGGTGGTCACTGCCAAGAACGAGCCACACGCGCGGCGCATCCTCGCCCATCTGCCATTTGGTGGATTGTTCGAGGAGATCGTCGGTTCGACCCTGGATGGCTCGCGCAGCCACAAGCCGGAGCTGGTCGGCGAAGCGCTGCGTCGGCTGCAGGTGCAGCCCGCGCAGTGCTGGATGATCGGCGACCGCCGCATGGACATCGAGGGCGCGCGCCACCACGGTCTGCGAAGCGTGGGCGTGCTGTGGGGCTTTGGTGGCGAAGCGGAACTCACCGAAGCCGGTGCGGGCCAGCTGGCCCGTGAGCCGGCACAGCTGACCACGCTGTTGGCCTAGGCTCCTGTAGAGCCGAGCCGATGCTCGGCTGCTTCGGCGTGTACCCAGCCGAGCATGGGCTCGGCTCTACAGAATGCCCTGCGCCAGCGTATGTCCGGACCATGTCCGTTGCATGACCCGCGGAGTCAGGCAGCACAAGGCTGTAACCGTATACATGCGGCGTGAAGGATGTGCTAATTTCCGTTCTTTATCGGGAGAGGCCCATTCACCATGTTCGAGCGTCAGCGTCGCACCAAGATCCTTGCCACCCTCGGCCCGGCCACCGATCCGCCGGGCGTGCTGGAGGATCTGTTCCGCGCCGGCGTCAACGTGGTGCGCCTCAACTTCAGCCATGGTGACCCCTCCGGCCAGGCCAAGCGGGCCGCCGAAGTGCGTGCCGCCGCCGCCCGCGTGGGCGTGGAAGTGGGCATCCTGGCCGACCTGCCGGGCCCGAAGATCCGCATCGAGCGCTTCGCCGAAGGCAAGGTGCAACTGAAGGCGGGCAACCGCTTCGACCTGATCGCCAGCACCAACGCCGGCCCGGGTGATGCCACCCAGGTCGGTGTCAGCTACCTCGGCCTGCCGCAGGACGTCGGCCCGGGTGATGTGCTGCTGCTCGACGACGGCCTGATGCAGCTGCAGGTGGTGGAGGTGCAGGGCGAACGCATCATCAACACCGTGCTCAACGACGGCGTGCTGTCCGACCGCAAGGGCCTGAACAAGCAGGGTGGCGGCCTGTCGCTGGGCGCGCTGACCGAGCGTGACAAGGAGCTGATCGGCATCGTCGCCAAGATCGGCGTCGACTTCATCGCCGTGTCGTTCTGCCGCAACGCGCAGGACATGAACGATGCGCGTGACATCGCCCGCTCGCATGGCTGTGATGCTGCGCTGGTGTCGAAGATCGAGCGCACCGAGGCCATCGAGAACCTGGAAGAAATCGTCGAGGCCAGCGACGTGGTGATGGTGGCCCGTGGCGACCTTGGCGTGGAAATCGGCGATGCCGAACTGCCGGGCCTGCAGAAGAAGATCATCAAGGCCTCGCTGGCGCAGAACAAGGTGGTGATCACCGCCACGCAGATGCTGCAGTCGATGGTGGAAAGCCCGATCCCGACCCGTGCCGAAGTGCTGGACGTGGCCAACTCGGTCATCGACGGCACCGATGCGGTGATGCTGTCGGCCGAGACCGCTGCCGGTGCCTGGCCGGTCAAGGCCGTCGAAGCGATGGCGCGCATCTGCCTGGGGGCCGAGCGCCAGTTCCAGACCGAGACCGACTTCAACGCTTCGCCGCGCAACCTGGAACGTGCCGACCAGGCCATTGCCATGGCCACCATGTTCCTGTCCCAGCACGTGGGCGTGCGCGCGATCGTGGCGATGACCGAATCCGGCGGCACTGCGCGCTACCTGTCGCGTTTCCGCGCCAAGGCGCCGGTATTCGCGGTCACCCGCCATGACGGCGCACGCCGGCAGATGGCGCTGATGCGTGATGTCTATCCGATCAATTTCGACAGCCGCGGCCTGACCCCGCGCGAAGCCGCGCGTGGCAGCATCCGCCTGCTGGTCGAAGCCGAACTGCTGCAGGCCGGCGACCGCGTCGTGTTCACCAGCGGTGAGCACATGGAAACCCTGGGCGCGACCAACACCCTGCGCCTGCTGGAAGTGGGCGACGACGGCCGCGCCATCGGCCTGGGCGACCTGTAAGCAGAACCGCCGGGTCAGGGTCAGAGCCCCTGCGGGGATCTGACCCCGGGGTCGGATCCCCGCAGGGGCTCTGACCCCATGGTGCAGGACATCCGTTGTCCTGTGCGGACATTGGAATCGTTTCCATCTTGCCCTCGACACCGGGGCAACGGGCAGCGGGGCTATACTTACGTTTTTCCCGCACCCGCCACAGGAAATACATGAGCATCGAACAGCTGGCCGAAACCGCCCAGGCCATGGTCGCCCCGGGCAAGGGCATCATCGCGATCGACGAATCCACCGCTACCATCGCCAAGCGTTTCGCCGGCGTCGGTATCGAGAACACCGAGGAGAACCGTCGTGCCTACCGCGAGCTGCTGCTGACCACGCCGAAGCTCAACGAGCACATTTCCGGCGCCATCCTGTACGACGAAACCATCCGCCAGTCGACCAAGGACGGCGTGCCGTTCGCCAAGTACATGGCCGACCACGGCATGATTCCGGGCATCAAGGTGGACAAGGGTGCGCACCCGCTGGCCGGCTGCCCGGGCGAGCTGGTCACCGAAGGCCTGGACGGCCTGCGCGAGCGCCTGCAGGAGTACTACAAGCTGGGCGCGCGCTTCGCCAAGTGGCGTGCGGTCATCAACATCGGCGAGAGCATTCCGTCGGGCACCTGCATCGAGTCCAACGCTCACGCGCTGGCCCGTTACGCCGCCCTGTGCCAGGAATGCGGCCTGGTGCCGATGGTCGAGCCGGAAGTGATCATGGACGGCGACCACGACATCGAGACCTGCTACGAAGTCACCGAAGCCACCCTGCGTTCGCTGTTCGACGCGCTGTACCAGCAGAACGTGCTGCTGGAAGGCACCATCCTGAAGGCGTCGATGGTCATCTCCGGCAAGAACTGCGATGAGCAGGCCGACGTCGAGGAAGTGGCTGAGTCGACGGTGATGTGCCTGAAGAGCACCGTGCCGGCGATCCTGCCGGGCGTGGTGTTCCTGTCCGGTGGCCAGAGCGACGAACAGTCGACCGAGCACCTGAACGCGATGAACCAGCTGGGCAACCTGCCGTGGCCGCTGAGCTTCTCCTACGGCCGCGCCATGCAGCAGGCCGCGCTGAAGCTGTGGGCCAAGGACATGAAGGGCAACTACGCCGCTGCCCAGAAGACCGTGTACGAGCGCGCCAAGGACAACGGCCTGGCCGCGCTGGGTAAGTGGAACGGTTGATCCGTCCCATCGCTGGATGAACAGGGCAACGCCGGCATCACGCCGGCGTTTGCTTTTGCGGGTATCGTTTCCGGCCCCGCGCGCCCGGCCGGCACGCGGGAACTACATGGAAGGCCAAGGAGAAACAACATGCGTTTGGCAGTACTCACACTGACCGTTGCCGCGGTCCTGGTCGCCGGCGGTTGCAACCGCATCGGCAGCAGTGGTGACGCAGGCAAGGCCGCGTCGCTCGATTTCGACAAGCCGGTGTCCGGCGAGATCACCTCGCGCAGCGGCATCAACTTCAACGACGGCAGCCATCACCAGCTCTACCAGATCAAGCTGGAAGACAAGGATCTGGTCGGCCTGAAGCTCACCGGTGCCCTCAGCGGCTCGATCGCCGTGTTCAACAACGGCAGCCTTGTTTCCACCAGCAACACCGGTTACGAACGCGAAGGCGACGTCTCGCTGGCGTTCCGTGCCAATGGCGGCGGCACCTACCAGGTGGCGGTCAATGCCGATGGCCCGACCGCCTTTGGTCCGTATCGCCTGCGCGCCGAGAAGCTGAAACCCTACGACGGCAAGCCGTTGGCGGGCAGTGGCGAAATCGTGGACATGCTGGCCAGTGACTCGCAGGACTACACCCTGCAGGTGGACAAGGCCGGCCTGTACGAAATCCGCCTGGTGTCGGACGTCTTCGATCCGGTGCTGAAACTGTCGGGCCAGGGCGTTGAAGCCGAAAACGACGATGGCAACGACAGCACCAACTCGCGGCTGACCCTGTCGCTGAAGCCGGGCAAGTACACCTTGACCGCGCGCGGCCTCGGCAGCGGTGTCAATGGCATGTTCACCCTGTCTGCCACCCGCATCGAACTGCCGGGCAATCTGGTCGAGCGCGATGGCACTGCCCTGCCGAAGTCGGGCAGCGTGTACACCATGCTGGACAACGAAGGCCGTCGCCGCTTCCTGCTGACCCTGGATCGTCCCGCCGACGTGCGCCTGGATGCGATCTCCAGCCAGGTCGATACCGTGCTGCGCGTGGTCGGTGGCGATGTCGAGCTGACCGACGACGACGGTGGCAACGGTACCAACTCGCGCCTGGAGGAGACTCTGCCGGCCGGCCATTACACCGTCGACGTGTCCAGCCTGAACAATGGCGCAGGCATGGTGGAAGTGCGCGTGCAGGTGGATGGGGCCAGCGCTGACGGTGCCGCCGCCTCCGCGGCCCGCGCTGCTGCCGACGCTGCAGCCGCCGTGGCCGATGACGCTGCTGCGGTGGAAGCTGCCAGCCGTTGAGCGTGATCCACGCCATGCGTGGATGACATCAACGGTGCAATGGAAAAGGCCGGGCAATGCCCGGCCTTTTCTTTTCCATGCTGTGCCGCGTTTCAATGCGCGGCGGCAAGGCCCGCATCGCCGAGCGGCGGCAGCATCGCGCCGCGTGGCTCGCTTTCCGTGCTCTGGCCGGCGGCGGCCAGCGCCTGCTGGTAGGCCTTGGCGGTGGCCGTGTTGAACGCGACCAGCACGATGCGCATCGGTTGCGCGTGGCTGCGCTGCCATGCCAGTGTTTCCGTCACCGCGATCTGTGCAGCCTGGTACAGCGGATAGCCATACACGCCGCAACTGATGGCCGGGAACGCGATCGACTGTACGCCCAGCGACTCGGCCAGCTGCAGCGATTTCCAGTAGCAGTTGGCCAGCAGTGCCGGTTCATCGCGCTGGCCGTCGTGCCAGACCGGGCCGACCGTGTGCAGTACGTGGCGTGCCGGCAGCGCATATGCGGCCGTGGCGCGCACCTCGCCCGTCGGGCAACGCACGCCCGGGCGCAGCTCCGGTAGCTGCTCGCATTCGGACAGCAATGCAGGGCCCGCTGCGCGATGGATCGCGCCGTCGACACCGCCGCCACCGAGCAGTGTTTCGTTGGCCGCGTTGACGATCGCATCCACCGCCAGGGTCGTGATGTCGCCCTGCCAAACTTCGATCTTCATGCGTCCGTCTCCTGCCTGTGAGGTGATCCGCGCAGCATCTGCGCCGGCTGTTCCCACGGTAGGGGACAGGGCATCGATACTGCGTCATGACCGTCTCACGCGCTGCGATCCGACGGCCTTCACGCACGATGGCGGGCGACGCCTTCACGCAGGCTGAAGCGGGGCGCACGCCGGGCATGGCCCGGCGAATCGCATCACGGCAGGCCGGCCAGCCACTCGTCGTCGGAGCCTTCGTTCACATCGGCAAACAGCGGCGTGGAGAAGTAGCGTTCACCGGTGTCCGGCAGCATGGCCAGAATCACTGAACCCGGTTCGGCACGTGCGGCCACGTCCAGGGCACTGGCCACGGTGGCGCCGGCGGAGATGCCGACGAAGATGCCTTCCTCCGCCGCCAGCCGGCGCGCGGTGGCGATGGCGCGGTCGTCGTCCACCGAGACCAGTTCATCCACCACATCACGGTTGAGCACGTCCGGCACGAAGTCCGGGGTCCAGCCCTGGATCTTGTGCGGCTTCCAGTCATCGCCCTTCAGCAGTGCGGCGCCGGCCGGCTCGGTGGCGATGATGCGGGTCTGCGGGCGCGCGACCTTCAGTACTTCACCCACACCGGTGAGCGTGCCGCCGGTGCCCCAGCCGCTGACGAAGTAGTCCAGCCGCTTGCCGGCGAAGTCGCGCAGGATTTCGGCGGCGGTGGTGTTGCGGTGATACGCCGGGTTGGCCGGGTTGGCGAACTGGCTGGCCAGGAACCATCCGTGCTGCTCGGCCAGTTCGCGCGCCTTGCGCACCATGCCGCTGCCGCGTTCGGCGGCCGGGGTCAGGATCACCTTCGCGCCATACGCGCGCATCAGCTTGCGGCGTTCCACCGAGAAGGTCTCGACCATGGTCGCCACGAACTTGTAACCCCGTGCCGCGGCGACCATCGCCAGTGCCACGCCGGTGTTGCCTGAGGTAGCCTCCACGATCGTGTCGCCCGGCTTGAGCAGGCCGCGCGCTTCGGCGTCGAGGATGATCGCCAGCGCCAGGCGGTCCTTCACCGAGCCGCCCGGGTTGAACGACTCGACCTTGGCGTAGAGGCTGACCTGCGGCGGCGCCAGGCGCTGCAGCTTGACGATGGGGGTGTTGCCGACGGTATCGAGGATGGAGTCGTACAGGGCCATGGAAGCGCTCCGGAAACGGGGCCGCGCCGGGCTTCGGCGGGCGAAGGGGGGAGGGCTGGCTGTTAGGCCAGCGGCTGCCGGCTGACCGTAGCGCCGGCATATGACGCCCGGAAATGACCAGATACCTTTCTTAAACAACCTTTGGTTATAAGCTGGTGACGGCAATTGACCCTAGAGTGGACCTCCGCCCCACGCCGCCCGCCTCCCATGACGCTGACCCAGCTGCGCTACCTGGTTGCCATCGCCGACGCCGAGCTGAACATCACGCTGGCCGCCTCGCGCGTGCACGCCACCCAGCCCGGCCTGTCCAAGCAGCTCAAGCAGCTGGAGGACGAGCTCGGCTTCCTGTTGTTCGTGCGCAAGGGCCGCAGCCTGGAGTCGGTCACCCCGGCCGGCACCGAGGTCATCGCCCGCGCCCGCGCGGTGCTGTCCGAGGCCAACAACATCCGCACCTACGCTGCCAACCAGCGCCGCGAGAGCCAGGGCCAGCTGATTCTGACCACCACCCACACCCAGGCGCGCTTCGTGCTGCCGCCGGCGGTGGCAGCCATCAAGCAGGCCTACCCGCAGGTGAGCGTGCACCTGCAGCAGGCCGGCGAAGCCGACGCGCTGGACCGCCTGAACCAGGGCGATGCCGATATCGCGATCATCAGTACCGCCGGTGGCGAACCCACCGATGGCATCGCGGTGCCGCTGTTCCGCTGGCGACGGCTGGTGGTGGTGCCCAAGGGCCATCCACTGGATCGCGCCGGTCGTGCACCGGACCTGGCCGCGCTGGCCCGCCAGCCGCTGATCAGCTATGAATCCTCGACCCGCCCGAACTCGTCGTTGCAGCGCGCCTTCGCCGCCAACGGGCTGGTGCCGGACCTGGCGCTGACCGCGCTCGACGCCGACCTGATCAAGACCTACGTGCGCACCGGGCTGGGCGTGGGGCTGCTGGCTGAGATGGCGGTCAGTTCCAACGACGAAGACCTGAGATCGTGGCCGGCGCCGGACCCTATCAGCGAGTGCATCGCCTGGGCGGTGCTGCCGCGCGACCGGGTGCTGCGTGATTACGCGCTGGCGCTGGTGCATGTGCTGGCCCCGCAGATTGATCCGCGCGATCTGCGAAGGGTGCTGGATGGCAACCAGGCCGCCGCGTGGCCGGTGCCACCGACGTGGGAATCGCTGACCCAGACCATCACGGTGTGAGGTAGGTCGAGCAGGGCTTGCAGCCCTGCACCTGCCGCGGCATTCAAGCAACAGCAACAGCAACAGCAGAAGCGGCATTCCGTGGGTTGGCGGGGCGGTGTCGGAGTGCGGGGACGCTGCAAGTACGTCCCTGTAAGCTTGGCAGCCGCATCCATGCGGCGGACACCCCGCACTCCGA
>NZ_JAWIRW010000021.1:0-1801 GCF_036319985.1 Stenotrophomonas sp. SMYL89
GAAAGCTGGCCAGGATCGCCTGGGGGGTCTTCAAAAGCGGTCGGGACTTTGACCCAGCCATGCTGAAAGTGGGTCAAGCCTGCTTCCAGCAGGCTTGACCGCGAACATAGGATCTCGGCTCTACAGGGGCAACCCACGTACTGTAGCCGGGCACGGCACGGCACGGCATTGCAGTTTCAATCGACGTGGAAGGCGAGGGTGGCCGCCACGGCCTGCTGCCACCCGGCATACAGCTTCTCGCGCCGGGCCACGTCCATCTGTGGCGCGAAGCGCCGGTCCAGGCCCCACTGCGCTGCGATCTGTTCGCGGCTGGTCCAGAACCCCACCGCCAGACCGGCCAGGTAGGCCGCGCCCAGTGCAGTGGTCTCGGTCAACCGTGGCCGCAGCAGCGGCACGCCGAGGATGTCGGCCTGGAAGCCGGCCAGGAAGTCATTACCGATTGCACCGCCGTCGGCGCGCAGTTCGGTCAGCGCGATGCCCGCATCGGACTGCATCGCGTCGAGCACATCGCGGGTCTGGTACGCCATCGCCTCCAGCGCTGCGCGCACGAAGTGCGCCTTGCGGGTGCCGCGGGTCAGGCCGAACATCGCGCCGCGCACATCACTGCGCCAATAGGGGGCGCCCAGGCCGACGAACGCCGGCACCAGGTAGGCGCCACCACTGTCGGGCACCTGCGCGGCCAATGCCTGGCTGTCACTGGCACGGTCGATCATGCGCAGGCCGTCGCGCAGCCACTGCACCACCGAGCCGGCGATGAAGATCGAGCCTTCCAGCGCATATTCCACACGGCCATCCAGGCCCCAGGCAATGGTGGTCAGCAGGCCGTTACGGGATCGTACCGCCTGCGTGCCGGTGTGCATCAGCATGAAGCAGCCGGTGCCATAGGTGTTCTTGACCATGCCCGGCTGGAAGCAGGCCTGGCCGAACAGCGCCGCTTGCTGGTCTCCGGCGATGCCGGCGATCGGAATCGGGTGGTCGAAGAAGAACTGCGGCCGGGTGTGCGCATACACCGCGCTGGAATCGCGTACCTGCGGCAGCATCGCGCGGGGTATGTCCAGCAGCGCCAGCAGGTCGTCATCCCAGTCCAGCGTGTGGATGTTGAACAGCAGGGTGCGCGCGGCATTGCTGTAGTCGGTCACATGCGCCTGGCCGCCACTGAGGTTCCACACAAGCCAGCTGTCGATGGTGCCGAACAGCAGCTCGCCACGCTCGGCGCGTTGCTGCGCACCTTCCACGTGGTCGAGGATCCAGCGCACCTTGGTAGCGGAGAAATAGGCGTCGATCAGCAGGCCGGTGCGTTCGCGGACCAGTGCCTCATGCCCGTCGGACTTCAGCCGCTCGCAGATGGCGTGGCTCTGCCGCGACTGCCAGACGATGGCATTGTGGATCGGCTGGCCGGTGGCGCGGTCCCAGACCACGGTGGTCTCGCGCTGGTTGGTGATGCCCAGCGCGGCGATATGGCGCGGTTCGATCTGTTCGCGGGTGAGCAGTTCGGTCAGCGTGGCATAGACGCTGGTGAGGATCTCGCGCGGGTCATGCTCGACCCAGCCCGGTTGCGGGAAGATCTGCGCGAACTCGCGCTGCGCACTGCCGACGACGTCGCCAGCACGGTCGAACAGGATCGCGCGCGAACTGGTGGTGCCCTGGTCGATGGCCAGCACGTAGCGGGGCGTCATGCAGCGTCTCCGGTAGAACGGTCAGGGTAACTTACCTTTCTCTCTGTAGAGCCGAGCCATGCTCGGCTGCTTTTCCAGCACCCCCCCCAGCAAGGCTGCGCACGACCAGGGGGGGTTCCCCCACC
>NZ_JAWIRW010000021.1:1811-60130 GCF_036319985.1 Stenotrophomonas sp. SMYL89
GGCTCCCCCCGCCCCCGGCCGCCCCCACTGCCCCCCCCCCCGCCCCGCCGCGCCCGCCTCTACAGGGTGGGTTGCCCCATCCACGCCTGTAGCCGGGCCACCTGGGCGGCGTCCAGCCGCAATCCCAGCTTGCTCCTTCGCCACAGCACGTCTTCAGCGCTACGCGCCCATTCGTGGTCACGCAGGAAGGTGACCTCGCGCGCGTGCAGGCCCGCACCAAGGTCCTCGCCAAGATCTTCCAGGCCGTGCGCGCCCTGCAGCAGCGCAGCACTGCGGCTGCCGTAGGCCTCGGCCCAACGCTGCGCCGTACAGGAGGGCAGCCACGGTGCCAATGCCTGCAGGCGGGAGTACGCCTGCGCGGCGTCGCCCCAGTCGCTGCCCGGCAGCGGGTGGCCCGCTGCTGTCCATGCCGGTCCCATCTGCAGCAGGGCAGGGCGCAGCAGCTCCAGCGCTTCTTCGGCCAGCACCCGGTACGTGGTCAGCTTGCCGCCCAGCACGTGCAGTGCAGGCGCCGGGCCGGACTGCAGTTGCAGGCGGTAGTCACGGCTCAGCTTCGCTGCACGCGGGTCCGGATCGGCCAGCAACGGGCGAACCCCTGCGAACTGCCAGACCACGTCTTCCGGGGTGATGGGTTCGCGCAGGTAGCGATTGGCGGCCTCGCACAGATAGTCCACTTCGGAAGGCAGCACGCTGCATCGGGCCGGGTTGCCGCGGTAGTCGGTGTCGGTGGTGCCGACCAGCAGGTGGTCGTGGGCGAAGGGCAGCAGGAACACCACGCGGCCATCGGGTTGCTGAAGCAGGCAGGCACTGTCGTCGGGCCAGGGCCGGCGCAGCACGATGTGGCTGCCCTGTACCAGGCGCAGGGCAGGGCCGCCATCGCGCGCCTGCATCCGTTCCAGCAGGCCTCCTGCCCAGGGACCGGCCGCATTGGCAACGGCGTGGGCGATCACCGTTTGCTGCCGGCCGTCGGTGGCTTCCAGCGTGGCCTGCCAACGGCCCTGCACAGGGCGCAGTTCGACGCAGCGGCTGCGCACATGCACCCGTGCGCCACGCTGGGCGGCGTCCAACGCATTGAGCAGCACCAGCCGCGCGTCGTCGACCTGCGCATCGGCGTAGCTGAAGGCCTGCCGCAGATCCGGGGAGAGCCAGGGGCCGAGCGGGTCGCGTTGCAGGTCCAGTGCGCGCGAGGCGGGGAACGCCGGGCTGCGCCGGCCGAGACGGTCATACAGCCACAGGCCCGTGCGCAGCATCCAGCGCGGTCGCAGGTGGGGTTCCCATGGCAGTACGAAGCGCAACGGACGGACCAGATGAGGGGCCTGCCGGCGTACCACTTCGCGTTCACCCAGTGCCTTGCGCACCAGTCCGAACTCGCCCTGTTCCAGGTAGCGCAGGCCGCCGTGGATCAGCTTGCTGCTGGCGCTGGAGGTGTGCGCGGCCAGGTCATCCTGCTCGCACAACAGCACCTGCAGGCCGCGGCCGGCCGCATCACGGGCGATGCCAGCGCCGTTGATGCCGCCACCGATCACCAGCAGGTCGACTTCGTGCATCGTGCCTCCGTGTCCTGTTCATGTAGAGCCGAGCCCATGCTCGGCTGCTTTCTGGGTGGCCGGGCAAGCTCGACTCTACAAAAAAGCAGCCGAGCATGGGCTCGGCTCTACAGGCGGAACGCAGGTGACGGAAACGACGACGGGCCCCGCAGGGCCCGTCGCGTTACATCAATGAAGCCGGTACTGCCTGGATCAGAAGCGGGCGCCGATGCCGAAGCCGACGGTCCACGGATCCATCTTTGCTTCGCCGATCTTCTCGCCGCCGACCTTCACGTCCGGACGCGAACGCATGTAGCGGGCATCGGCACGGGCGAACCAGGTGGAGTTGATGTTCATGTCCACGCCGACGGTGCCGATCACACCCTTGGCATCCTTGAGGCGGATGTCGGAGCTGCTGCCGTCAGCCAGCGTTTCATTGCTGAAGCTGGACTGGTAGTAGCCCACGCCCACGAACGGACGGAACACGTTGTCAGCCTGGCCGAAGTGGTACTGGCCGCTCAGCGCGACCGGCTGCTGCTCGACGTTGCCCAGACGGGCATTGTTCGGGCCCTTCACCTTGTGGTCGAACTTGTCGGCGGCGCCCCACAGTTCAACGGCCCAGTTGTCGTTGATGTAGTAGCTGAAGCTGACGGTCGGCGCCGGACCGCCATCGACCTTCTTGATGCCGTCGATCGGATCATTCTTCGGCTGCAGCAGCGCGACGCCGCCAACCACGGCAAAATGCTTGCCCGAAGCGGTATCGGTGGAGCTGCTGTCCTGGGCGAAAGCGGCCGGCGCGAAGGCGGCGGAGGTCAGCAGGGCGAGACTCAGGATACGGATGGAGCGCATGGGGGTATCTCCTAGTGTTTCTTGTTTTGGGCCCCCGGTTGCGGGGCGAGCACACCGTAGTCGCCTCAACATGAATCGAATCCGACGCGCGTTAAAAAATAGTTTTCCTTGTTCAGCGAGCAGTGCGAAAAGCCTGTTTCCATGGGGTTTTCCGCGCGTGCCGACATTCATGCAGTTGGAGAAGATGTGAGCGAAGCAACGTTGTGCACCGGCCTGCAAGCGCAGGTGAACGTGCAATGCCGGGTGCTGTTGCTGGGCTCGATGCCGGGCGCGGCGTCATTGCAGGAGCAGCGCTACTACGCCCATCCACGCAATCGTTTCTGGCCGCTGATGGCTGATATCTGCGGGTTTGATGCGGGCCTGCCGTATGCACAGCGGTTGCAGGCAGTGCAGGCGGCAGGTGTCGGCCTGTGGGATGTCATCGGCCAATGCGAACGTCGCGGCAGCCTGGATGCGCACATCGTGCGCGGCACGGAAGTACCCAATGCGCTGCCGGCATTGATCGCCTCCCTTCCTGAGCTGGAGCTGATCGGTTGCAACGGCGGTGCATCGATGCTGGCGTTCCAGCGCTGGGTGCTGCCATGGCTGGAGGCCCCACCCCGGCTGATGGCGCTGCCTTCCACCAGCCCGGCCAATGCGGCCTGGTCGTTGCCGCGCCTGCGTGTGGCCTGGCAGCCGGTGGCCGACGCGCTGGCGACATGAAGCGGACATCGTCCGGACAATACGCTACCGACTGGTCGCGGCCGCACCCCATGGGCAACAGCCTGTCCCGGCTGCGTGCGTACTGAAAACACCTGTAACGGTTGGCGCTGGCCCCCGCTGGCCGCACAATAGACGTTTCCCTACACCAGATTGCCGGAGTTATCCCCATGGCCGAAATCAAGGAAGCACTTGTCCCCGATATCGGTGACTACAGCGATATCCCGGTAATCGAGGTGCTTGTCGCCGTCGGCGACACGGTCAAGAAGGACCAGGGCCTGGTGACGCTGGAAAGCGACAAGGCGACCATGGAAGTGCCGTCCTCGGTGGCCGGTGTGGTCAAGGAACTGAAGGTCAAGGTCGGCGACAGCCTGTCCGAAGGCAAGGTCGTGGCCCTGATCGAAGTGGCCGAAGGCGAAGCCGCCAAGCCGGCGGCGGCTGCGCCGGCACCGGCCAAGGCCGCTGCCCCGGCTGCTGCTACCCAGAGTGCGCCGGCCCCGGCCGCAGCTGCGCCGGCCGCTCCGGCCGCCAGCGGCGGTGCGGTGGAAGCGCTGGTGCCGGATATCGGCGATTACTCCGGCATTCCGGTCATCGAAGTGCTGGTGGCCGTGGGCGACACGGTCAAGAAGGACCAGGGCCTGGTCACCCTGGAAAGCGACAAGGCCACCATGGAAGTGCCGTCTTCGGTGGCCGGTGTGGTCAAGGAGATCAAGGTCAAGGTTGGCGACACTCTGTCGCAGGGCAATGTGGTCGCCATCATCGAAGCCGAAGGCGCTGCCGCGCCGGCCCCGAGCAAGGCCGCTGCGGCCGCCGCTCCGGCCGCTGCCGAGACTGCTACCAAGGTTGAGCCGGTCGCCGTTCCGGCCCAGCCGGACAAGCTGGCCGCCCGCGAGATCGCCTCGGCCGGTGCTCCGTCCAGCCCGCCGGTGCAGTTCAACGCCGATGGCGTGCTGCCGGCAAAGGTGCCGTACGCCACCCCGGCCGTGCGCGTGTTCGCCCGCGAGCTGGGCGTGGACCTGCTGCAGATCAGCGGCACCGAGAAGGGCGGCCGCATCACCAAGGGTGACGTGCAGAAGTTCGTCAAGGCCGCCCTCAGCGGTGGCGTGCCGGCGGCTGCCGGTGGCGCCGTTGCTGGTGGTGGTGGCCTGAACCTGCTGCCGTGGCCGAAGGTCGACTTCAGCAAGTTCGGCGAGACCGAAGTGCAGCCGCTGTCGCGCATCAAGAAGATCTCGGGCGCCAACCTGGCCCGCAACTGGGCGATGATCCCGCACGTCACCCAGTTCGAACAGGCCGACATCACCGATCTGGAAGGCCTGCGCGTGGCGCTGAACAAGGAAAACGAGAAGGCCGGCATCAAGCTGACCATGCTTGCCTTCCTGATCAAGGCCAGCGCCGCTGCGCTGAAGAAGTTCCCGGAATTCAACGCCTCGCTCGATGCCAGCGGTGAAAACCTGACCCTGAAGAAGTACTTCCACATCGGCTTCGCCGCCGATACGCCGAACGGCCTGGTCGTGCCGGTCATCCGCGACGTGGACAAGAAGGGCGTGGTGCAGATCGCGCAGGAAACCGGCGAACTGGCCAAGAAGGCGCGCGATGGCAAGCTTGGCCCGGCCGACATGAGCGGCGGCTGCTTCTCGATCAGCTCGCTGGGTGGCATCGGTGGCACCGCGTTCACCCCGATCGTCAATGCACCGGAAGTGGCCATCCTCGGCGTCTCCAAGTCGTCCATCCAGCCGGTCTGGAACGGCAAGGAATTCGCACCGAAGCTGATGCTGCCGCTGTCGCTGAGCTACGACCACCGCGTCATCGACGGCGCCCTGGCCGCACGCTTCACCACGTACCTGTCGCAGGTACTGGCCGACATGCGCCGCGTGCTGCTGTAAGGCACCGCTTCGCCCCCACCGTGCGGCCGCTGCCCCTGGCGCGGCCGCGTGAACAGATGCAGTGACAGCCCGCCGGCCATGCCGGCCGGGCACGAGGAAAACCCACCATGGCCACGATTGAAGTCAAGGTTCCCGACATCGGCGATTACAGCGATGTGCCGGTGATTGAAGTGTTGGTCGCCGTCGGCGACACGGTGAAGAAGGACCAGGGCCTGGTGACCCTGGAGTCGGACAAGGCCACCCTGGAAGTGCCGTCCTCGGCCGCCGGCGTGGTCAAGGAAATCAAGGTCAAGCTGGGCGACACCCTGTCCGAAGGCGCCGTGGTCGTGCTGCTGGATGCCGAAGGCGCCGCCGAAGCCCCGGCCAAGGCCGCCGCGCCGGCCCTGGCTGCAGCCGCCCCGGCCAGCAAGCCGCCGGTGACTCCGTCGCACCGCGCCCCGGCCGAGCCGGCGGCACCGAAGCCGGCGCTGTCCAGCGGCAAGCCGGCCGACATCGAATGCGAAATGGTCGTGCTGGGCTCGGGCCCGGGCGGCTACACCGCCGCCTTCCGCGCCGCCGACGTCGGCCTGGATACGGTGCTCGTCGAGCGCTACGCCAGCCTCGGCGGCGTCTGCCTCAATGTCGGCTGCATCCCGTCAAAGGCGCTGCTGCATGCCGCCGCGGTGATCGACGAAGTCGCCCACGCCGGTGATTTCGGCGTCGAGTTCGGCAAGCCGACCATCACCCTGGACAAGCTGCGCCAGTACAAGGAAAAGGTCGTCAACCAGCTGACCAAGGGCCTGGCCGGCATGGCCAAGCAGCGCAAGGTCCGCAGTGTGCAGGGCGTGGGCAAGTTCGTTTCCGCCAACGAGCTGGAAATCACCGCCGCTGACGGCAGCACCCAGCTGCTGCGCTTCCAGAAGTGCATCATCGCCGCCGGTTCGCAGGCGGTGAAGCTGCCGAACTTCCCGTGGGACGACAAGCGCGTGATGGATTCCACCGACGCGCTGGAGCTGGCCGACGTGCCGGCCTCGCTGCTGGTCGTCGGCGGCGGCATCATCGGCCTGGAAATGGCCACCGTGTATGGCGCGCTGGGCAGCAAGGTCACCGTGGTCGAGTTCATGGACCAGCTGATGCCGGGCGCCGACAAGGACCTGGTCAAGCCGCTGGCCGACCGCCTGAAGAAGCAGGGCATCGACGTGCACCTGAAGACCAAGGCCTCGGGCGTCACCGCCGATGCCAAGGGCATCACCGTCACCTTCGAAGCCGCCGAGGAAGGCCAGGCGCCTGCGTTGGCGCAGGGCACCTTCGACCGTGTGCTGGTGGCCGTGGGCCGCTCGCCGAACGGCAAGAAGATCGATGCCGAGAAGGCCGGCGTGCAGGTCACCGACCGTGGCTTCATTCCGGTTGACCGTCAGATGCGCACCAACGTGCCGCACATCTTTGCCATCGGCGACATCGTCGGCAACCCGATGCTGGCGCACAAGGCCACGCACGAGGGCAAGCTGGCCGCTGAAGTGGCTGCCGGCCACAAGAAGGAGTGGGTGGCGCGCGTGATTCCGTCGGTGGCCTATACCAACCCGGAAATCGCCTGGGTCGGCGTGACCGAGACCGAAGCCAAGGCCAAGGGCCTGAAGGTGGGCGTGGCCAAGTTCCCGTGGGCCGCCAGCGGCCGCGCGATCGGCATCGGCCGTACCGAAGGCTTCACCAAGCTGATCTTCGACGAAGAGACCCACCGCATCATCGGTGGCGCGATCGTTGGCGTGCATGCCGGCGACCTGCTGGCCGAGATCGGCCTGGCCATCGAGATGGGTGCGGAAGCCGAAGACATCGGCCACACCATCCACGCGCACCCGACGCTGAGCGAATCGGTGGCGATGGCCTCGGAAATCTACGACGGCACGATCACCGATCTGTACATGCCGAAGAAGAAGTAGGGCGCCCGCGCCGTTCCAAACGAAAAGCCCCGGTTCCTGCCGGGGTTTTTTTGTTGGCTGCAGGAATATCTTCGGCTGTTGTCATCGCGAGGGTCCGGGCCACTGCGCGGGTGGCAGGCATTTCGACAAATGTCCCCCGTCGCCCGCCTGCGGCGGTCGCCTCCTCCTTTACTTTGTCCAAACGCCTGCCACCCGCGTAGCGGCTCGGCTTGCGGACGGTCTAGCCGCAGAGCCACTGCAACAGCCGCCGTGATGCCCAGCTTCGGTAGAGTCGACTGTTAGTCGACTTGCGCGCGCAGCGCGGGTTCTTCCGCATCACGACTGAAAGCAGTCGACTAACAGTCGACTCTACCCATAGCTCCGCGTCGCAAACAAAAAAGCGCGGCCCCGATGTTCAGGAGGCCGCGCCAGGAGAGAGCGTGTGGAAGGAGCGGGGGATCAGAACACGAAGCTGACGCCTGCCACCGGGCCCTTGAATTCCTGCTTCAGGCCGATGGTGCCGTCGCTGCCCTTCTTGTCCGCATCGAGCTTGAACCAGTCGTAGCCGGCGAACACGCCGAAGTTCTTGGTGAAGCGGTAGTCGACGATGGCGTTGGCGCGACTCAGGTCGCCCTTGTAGTCGTCGAAGCTGCCCCAGCGCGTGTTGAGGTACTGGCCCTGCAGCGTGATCATCCACTTCTCCGACGGAGTGAAGCTCAGTCGTGCGCCGACCACCGGTGCTACGCCGTCGGTCTTTTCGTTGAGGAACTGGCCTTCGTAGACGGTGCCCAGATCCGCGTATGCCTTGGTGCTGACCTTGGCGTACTCGGCACCCAGCTGCAGGCCGAGATCGAAGGTGTCGGTGTCCACCACCGAGTAGTCATAGACCAGGCTGGCCACCTGGTACTTCAGCTCGCCCTTGACGAAGCTGCCGGACGGCACGTTGACGTCACCGAAGGAAATGTCCTGGCCGAGGGTCTCGCGACGGTCCTTGTCGTACTTGAAGTAGTTGAACAGCAGGCGCTGGCGGTTGCTGATGCGGAACATGCCGTCGATGCGCGGCTCCCATTCCTTGCCCCCCAGCTTGAAGTCCTCCGAGAAGCCGATGTCCTGGCCGGCGACGTTGGTCTTGCCACGCAGGGTATTGTCCGAGTCGATGTTCATCGCACCCAGGCGCAGGGCGAAGCGATCATCGCCTTCGGCGGCGTGGGCGGCAGTGGCGAACGAAGCGCCGGCGGCAAGCAGGGAGAGGGCGAGCAGGGTGGGAACGGAGCGCATCGAAGAGTCCTTGCAGTGGTTCATCAGAATGAAATCCACTGTGCCGGACAGGCGCGTCCACCATCCGTGAACGTATGGTCCACGCGATGTGCACGGTTCAGCGCTGTCGCCACGATGCAAAAAGATGGCCCCGGAGCCGGGCTTCGGGGCCATCGTGGGACCTGCGGGGCGGAGCGTCGACGAGGTTGCTGCAGGCAGGTCGAAAGATCGGACCGGTGCGTTGGGCGAAAGTTCCGCCGGATGCGACCAAAGTTCAATATTGCGCCGCAGCATCATACGGACGTCATTGTCCCCCGGGTGGCACGCAAAAATGTAACCGTTACCGCAACTTGCGGCTTCCCGGGATGAACAGGCAGCGGTTGTCTCGCAAATTGTCCCATTGCTATAATTTGGCGGCTCGATGAGGCCCCCCTGCTGTAGCCGCCTCAGCCCTCCACTTGCAACCACGCGGGACGTCCTGTGCTGAACTCCGTTGATGCGGGTCGGCGACTGATGCTGCGCGCCGCGGTCTACCCGCTGGCCGCGGTCGCTGTCCTGGCCCTGGCCTTCCTGCTGGTGGGTCCGAAATACGCCCTCGGCGCGCTGGCGTCCGGTGTGGCCATTTCGGCCGGTGGCTGGGTGGCGGCGCGGATGGCACTGGGCGGGGGAGCGGTGGCAGCAGGATCGGCGATGGCTCGCCTGATCATTGCGATCGTAGCCAAGTGGGTCGTGGTTTTCGGCGTCCTGCTGGTGGGGTTCCTGGTCTTCAAGCTGCCTGCATTGGCGCTGTTGGCCGGTATCGCCGTCGGCTTGATGTTCCAGGTCCTGGCGATGGCCAGGCGTTGACAGAATTCAATTAACTGAAGGTTCCGGACACATGGCGGGCGAGGCTCTAACCCCTACCAGCTACATCCAGCATCACCTGCACAACCTGACCGCGCCGGTCGGCAAGGGTGAGGGTATGTTCTGGCATATCCACGTCGATACCTTCCTCACCGCGGTCCTGATGGGCCTGGTGATCGTTGTCGCGTTCTGGCTGGGCACCCGCAAGGCCACCGCCGGTGTGCCGGGCAAGTGGCAGGCCTTCGTGGAAATCTGCCTGGAGTTCGTCGACCGCCAGGCCAAGGACACCTACCACGGCAAGAGCAAGCTGGTCACGCCGATCGCCATCACCATCTTCTTCTGGATTCTGCTGATGAATCTGCTGAAGATGATCCCGGCCGATTTCATCGCCAAGCCGCTGGAATGGGTGGGCGTGCACTACTGGAAGCCGGTCCCGACCGCTGACGTCAATGCCACCCTGGGCATGGCCATCAGCGTGTTCTTCCTGATGCTGTTCTTCGCACTGAAGTCGAAGGGCCTTGGCGGCTTCATCAAGGAATTCCTGACGGCGCCGTTCGGCAAGTGGATGATGCCGTTCAACCTGATCCTCAACATCGTCGAGTGGCTGAGCAAGCCGATCTCGCTGGCGATGCGACTGTTCGGCAACATGTTCGGCGGCGAAATCGTGTTCCTGCTGATCTGGGTGCTGGGTGGTGCCGGTTTCTTCGGTGCCATTGCCGGTGGTGTGTTCGGCCTCGGCTGGATGCTGTTCCACCTGCTGGTGATCCCGCTGCAGGCCTTCATCTTCATGATGCTGTCGATCGTGTACCTGAGCCTGTCGGAAGACGCTCACTGAGTTTCAAGCTTCAACGCGTTTCAACCTTCATCCGTTTCATCACCCTTAGCAACTTAAGTTCCTGGAGATAACCATGTACTTCGCCGTCCTGACCAACTTCGCGCAGATTCAGAGCTCCACCGCCCTTGCCGTCGGCATCATGATCGGCCTGGCCGCGCTGGGCGCCGGTCTGGGTCTGGCCATCATGGCTGGTAAGTTCCTGGAGTCGGCCGCCCGCCAGCCGGAACTGATCCCGGTCCTGCAGGTCCGCATGTTCATCACCGCCGGCCTGATCGACGCCGCGTTCATCATCTCGGTCGCCGTCGGCCTGCTGCTGGCCTTCGCCAACCCGCTGTCGGCTGCCTTCGCTGGCGCCGTCACCAAGGCTCTGGCCGGCTGATACAGCGGTTTGAGACGACCGGGTGCTGATGCACCCGGTTTCGGATGAAGGCCGGATGCGCCGCTACGGCGGCGCGTCCACCCCGAAACCAGCGATCGAGCTAACCATGAATATCAATTTCACCCTTCTTGCGCAGGCGCTGGCCTTCGCTGGTCTGATCTGGATCATCGCGACCAAGATCTGGCCGCCGCTGATGAACGCGATCGAAGAGCGCCAGCAGAAGATTGCTGAAGGCCTCGCTGCTGCCGACCGCAGCCAGAAAGATCTGGCCCAGGCGCAGGAGAAGGTCAACGAAGCGCTGAAGGAAGCACGCACCAAGGCCAACGAGATCATCGATCAGGCCCACGCACGTGCCAACCAGATCGTCGATGCTGCCCGCAACGAAGCGATCACCGAAGCCACCCGTCAGAAGGAACTGGCCCAGGCTGAAATCGACGCCGCCGCCAACCGTGCCCGTGAAGATCTGCGCAAGCAGGTGTCCGCGCTGGCCGTGACCGGTGCCGAAAAGCTGCTCAAGCGCGAAATCGACGCCAACGCCCACAAGGCGCTGCTCGACGAGCTGGCCTCGGAGATCTAAGGATGAGCCAGGCCCTCACGCTTGCCCGCCCGTACGCCCGCGCCGCGTTCGCGACCGCGCGCGACGAAGGCGCGTTCGCGCCGTGGTCGGACGCCCTGGCGTTCTCCGCCCACGTCGCCGCCGACCCGCGCGTGGCGGCCCTGCTCGCCAACCCGGAGCTGGGTCGTGACGACGCCGTCGCCCTGCTGGCGCCGGTGTCGCACGGCGAGACCTACTCGCGCTTCCTGGCCATCCTGGCCGAATCGCATCGTCTGCCGCTGCTGCCGGAAATCTCCGGCATGTTCGACGCCCTGCGCGCCGAAGCCGAGCACGTGGTCAAGGCCACCGTCACCTCGGCCGCCGAACTGTCGGCCGGTGAACTGGACGCGATCAAGGTCGCGCTGCGCAAGCGCTTCAACCGCGAGGTCGACGTGACCACCGCGGTCGATGCCTCGCTGATCGGCGGCGCCGTGATCGACGCCGGCGACGTGGTCATCGATGGTTCGCTGAAGGGCAAGCTGGCCCGTCTGCAGACCGCGCTCGCTAACTGAATTCATTTAACGTCCGGCCCCGCTGCCGGCACTAGGACTTGACGATGGCAACCACGCTCAACCCCTCCGAAATCAGCGAACTGATCAAGAACCGCATCGAGAAGGTCAAGCTGGCCGCGGAATCGCGCAACGAAGGCACCGTGACCAGCGTGTCCGACGGCATCGTGCGCATCTTCGGTCTGGCCGACGTGATGCAGGGCGAAATGATCGAACTGCCGAACAACACCTTCGCACTGGCCCTGAACCTGGAGCGCGACTCGGTCGGCGCCGTGGTCCTGGGTGACTACGAGCACCTGCGCGAAGGTGACGTCGCCAAGACCACCGGCCGCATCCTGGAAGTGCCGGTCGGTCCGGAACTGCTGGGCCGCGTCGTGAACGCGCTGGGCGAGCCGATCGACGGCAAGGGCCCGCTGGGCACCGACCTGACCGCTCCGGTGGAGCGCGTTGCTCCGGGCGTGATCTGGCGCAAGTCGGTCGACCAGCCGGTGCAGACGGGTTACAAGTCGGTCGACTCGATGATCCCGATCGGCCGTGGCCAGCGCGAGCTGATCATCGGCGACCGCCAGACCGGCAAGACCGCGATGGCGATCGATGCGGTGATCAACCAGAAGGGCACCGGCATCAAGTGCGTGTACGTTGCGATCGGCCAGAAGGCTTCGACCATCGCCAACATCGTGCGCAAGCTGGAAGAGAACGGCGCGCTGGCCCACACCATCGTGGTGGCCGCGACCGCTTCCGAATCGGCTGCCATGCAGTACATCAGCGCCTACTCGGGCTGCACCATGGGTGAGTACTTCATGGACCGCGGCGAAGACGCGCTGATCGTGTACGACGATCTGTCCAAGCAGGCCGTCGCCTACCGCCAGATCTCGCTGCTGCTGAAGCGCCCACCGGGTCGTGAAGCCTACCCGGGTGACGTGTTCTACCTGCACTCCCGTCTGCTTGAGCGCGCAGCCCGCGTGTCCGAGGAGTACGTCGAGAAGTTCACCGAAGGCAAGGTCACCGGCAAGACCGGTTCGCTGACCGCGCTGCCGATCATCGAAACCCAGGCCGGCGACGTGTCCGCCTTCGTTCCGACCAACGTGATCTCGATCACCGACGGCCAGATCTTCCTGGAAACCGACCTGTTCAACGCCGGCATCCGCCCGGCCGTGAACGCGGGTATCTCGGTGTCGCGCGTCGGTGGCTCGGCCCAGACCAAGATCATCAAGAAGCTGTCGGGCGGCATCCGTATCTCGCTGGCCCAGTACCGCGAGCTGGCTGCGTTCGCGCAGTTCGCCTCGGACCTGGACGAAGCGACCCGCAAGCAGCTGGAGCGTGGCCAGCGCGTCACCGAGCTGATGAAGCAGAAGCAGTACGCGCCGATGTCGATCGCCAACCAGGCGCTGTCGATCTACGCCGTCAACGAGGGTTACCTCGACGACGTGCCGGTCAACAAGCTGCTGGCGTTCGAAGAAGGCCTGCACGCCCACTTCGCCAACACCCAGGGCGAGCTGATCAGCAAGGTCAACGCCACCGGCGGTTGGGACAACGACATCGAAGGTGCCTTCAAGAAGGGCATCGCCGAGTTCAAGACCACCGGCAGCTGGTAATCGCGGTCCTGTAGAGCGGAGCCGCTGGCTCCGCTGGACCAGATGACAAACGGTTGAACAACGCGGGGCATCAGCCCCGCGCCACGGGAAACAAGAGATGGCAAGCGGACGCGAAATCAAAACCAAGATCAAGAGCGTGCAGAACACCCGCAAGGTGACGCGCGCCCTGGAAATGGTCTCGGCCTCCAAGATCCGCAAGGCGCAGGATCGGATGAAGACCTCGCGTCCGTACGCGCAGGCGATGAAGCAGGTGATCGGTCATCTGGCCCAGGCCAGCACCGACTACCAGCATCCGTTCCTGGTCGAGCGCGAGCAGGTCAAGCGGGTCGGTTTCATCGTGATCTCCTCCGATCGCGGCCTGGCCGGCGGCCTGAACAACAACCTGTTCCGCAAGATGCTGGGCGAAGCCAAGGCATGGCAGGACAAGGGTGCTGAAGTGGACCTGGTGACCATCGGCCAGAAGGCATCGACCTTCTTCCGACGCGTGAAGGTCAACATGGTCGGCAGCGTGACCCACATCGGCGACGTGCCGAAGCTGGAATCGCTGATCGGTGTGATCAAGGTCATGCTCGACGCCTTCACCGAAGGCAAGGTCGACCGTGTGTACCTGGTCTACAACCGCTTCGTGAACACCATGACGCAGAAGGCCAGCTTCGATCAGCTGCTGCCGCTGCCGCCGGCTGAGAAGCAGGTCGCTCACCACGACTGGGATTACCTGTACGAACCCGATGCCGCGACCGTGCTGGAGCACGTGATGACGCGTTACATCGAGTCGCTGGTGTACCAGGCACTGCTGGAAAACGTCGCCTCCGAGCATGCAGCACGCATGGTTGCGATGAAGGCGGCGAGCGACAACGCCAACAAGCTGATCGGCACCCTGCAGCTCGTCTACAACAAGGCGCGCCAGGCAGCGATCACCCAGGAAATCTCCGAAATCGTCGGCGGCGCGGCAGCAGTCTGACCGCGTTCGTTCAAAGCACACATTTAGAGGATGCAGCAATGAGTCAGGGCAAGATCGTTCAGATCATCGGCGCGGTCGTCGACGTCGAATTCCCGCGTGAGTCGGTGCCGAAGGTGTACGACGCGCTGAAGGTCGACAACACCGAAATCACCCTTGAAGTCCAGCAGCAGCTGGGCGACGGCGTGGTGCGTACCATCGCCCTCGGTTCCACCGACGGCCTGAAGCGCAACCTGGTCGCCACCAACACCGGTCGTGGCATCTCGGTGCCGGTCGGCGCCGGCACCCTGGGCCGCATCATGGACGTGCTCGGCCGTCCGATCGACGAAGCCGGCCCGGTGGCTGCCAGCGACAACTGGGAAATCCACCGTGCGGCGCCGTCGTACGAAGACCAGTCCCCGGCCACCGAGCTGCTGGAAACCGGCATCAAGGTCATCGACCTGATGTGCCCGTTCGCCAAGGGCGGCAAGGTCGGCCTGTTCGGCGGCGCCGGCGTCGGCAAGACCGTCAACATGATGGAGCTGATCAACAACATCGCCAAGGCGCACAGCGGTCTGTCCGTGTTCGCCGGCGTGGGTGAGCGTACCCGTGAGGGCAACGACTTCTACCACGAAATGAAGGACTCCAACGTCCTCGACAAGGTGGCGATGGTGTACGGCCAGATGAACGAGCCGCCGGGCAACCGTCTGCGCGTCGCCCTGACCGGCCTGACCATGGCCGAGTACTTCCGCGACGAGAAGGACGAAAACGGCAAGGGTAAGGACGTCCTGCTGTTCGTCGACAACATCTACCGCTACACCCTGGCCGGTACCGAAGTGTCGGCACTGCTGGGCCGCATGCCGTCCGCCGTGGGTTACCAGCCGACCCTGGCCGAGGAAATGGGCGTCCTGCAGGAGCGCATCACCTCGACCAAGAATGGCTCGATCACCTCGATCCAGGCCGTCTACGTTCCCGCGGACGACCTGACCGACCCGTCGCCGGCGACCACCTTCGCCCACCTGGACTCGACCGTCACCCTGTCGCGTTCGATCGCCTCGCTGGGTATCTACCCGGCCGTCGATCCGCTGGACTCCACCAGCCGCCAGATGGATCCGCTGGTCATCGGCCACGAGCACTACGACACCGCCCAGCGCGTCCAGCAGACCCTGCAGAAGTACAAGGAACTGAAGGACATCATCGCGATCCTGGGCATGGACGAACTGTCCGAAGAGGACAAGCAGGCCGTGTCGCGCGCCCGTAAGATCGAGCGCTTCTTCAGCCAGCCGTTCCACGTGGCCGAAGTGTTCACCGGTTCGCCGGGCAAGTACGTGCCTCTGAAGGACACCATTCGTGGCTTCAAGGCCATCGTCGATGGCGAGTACGACCACCTGCCGGAGCAGGCGTTCTACATGGTCGGCGGCATCGAAGAAGCGGTCGAGAAGGCCAAGAAGATGGCCGAGAAGGCCTGATCCGGGGCGGGCGGGAGCGATCCTGCCCGACCTGACGCCGGCGCCGGGCAACCGCCCGCGCCGGTGGACTCCCACGGTGGCATTGCGCCGCCGCGAACAGCGAAGAGATTTGCATGAGCACGATCCGTTGCGACATCGTCAGCGCCGAGCAGGAAATCTTCCGTGGCGAAGCGACCCTGGTCGTGGCCACCGGTGAGCTGGGCGAACTGGGCATCGCGCCCAAGCACGCGCCGCTGATCACCCGCCTGAAGCCGGGCAAGGTGGTGGTGACCACGCCGAACGGCGAGCAGCTGGATTTCGCCATTTCCGGCGGCATCCTGGAAGTTCAGCCGCAGGTGGTGACCGTGCTGGCCGACACCGCGATCCGCGCGCAGGACATCGACGAAGCCTCGGTCCGCAAGGCCAAGGAAGAAGCCGAGCGCATCCTGGCCAACCGCGGTGAAGCCATGGAAGTGGCCGAAGCCCAGCAGAAGCTGGCCGAAGCCGTTGTCCAGCTGCAGGCCCTGGAACGCCTGCGCAAGACCCTCAAGCACTGAGGTTCACGCGCTGCATCCACGAAAACGCCGGCCTTGTGCCGGCGTTTTTGTTTGGGTGGCTGGGCAGAGTCGACTACCGCGCGCAGCGTGGGATTTTCGCGACCTCACGGAAGAGCAGTCGACCAACAGTCGCCTCTACCGTTCCGGTTCCGCTTCCAGATCCTGGCGCCGTCTCAGCGAAACACCACGTAGCGCATCAACAGGAACGACACACAGGCCAGCGCACCTTCCACCAGCGGCTTGGCCAGCCAGGTGTACTGCAGGCCCAGTGCGTGGTCCACCAGGCTCACCAGCAGCGTGCTTGCCGCGGTCATCAGCAGCCACAGCCCGAAGAAGCGGGCAAAGCGCTTCCAGCCCAGCCTGTGTGCGCCCGCCTCGGCGAAGGTGTAGCGGCCGTTGAGCCAGAAGCCCAGCAGCATGCCGGCCAGGCGCCCGGCGACGTTGGCCGGCGCCACTGGCATGCCCAGCGCGGTGGCGGCCACGAACACGAGCCAGTCGAGCAGCAGCTGCACGAGCCCGATGACGAGGTAGGCGCTTCCCTGGCGGATGAGGCTCATCGGCATGGCGAAGGGGGAGGGATGCCCATGTTAACGGCGCACGCTCTAGAATCATCGGCAACGAACCACGGACTGCCGTTCCCATGACCCAACCCCTGCACGTCATCATCCTCGCCGCCGGCGCTGGCAAGCGCATGAAGTCGGTGCTGCCGAAGGTGCTGCAGCCGATCGCGGGCAAGCCGATGCTGGCGCACGTGATCGATGCGGCCCGTGAGCTCCAGCCGACGGCGATACACGTGGTCCATGGCCATGGCGGTGAGGCGGTGCGTCAGTACTTCGCCGGACAGCCCGACCTGCAATGGGCCGAGCAGGCGCAACAGCTCGGCACCGGCCACGCGGTGGCGCAGGCGATGCCCCAGGTTCCCGACCTGGCGCAGGTGCTGGTCCTGTACGGCGATGTGCCGCTGATCCGTGCGCAGACCCTGCGCGACCTTCTGGCGCAGCCGGGCCGGCTGGCGGTACTTGTGGCCGAGGTGGATGACCCGACCGGCTATGGCCGCGTGCTGCGCGATGCCGAGGGTAAGGTCGGCGCGATCATCGAGCAGAAGGACGCCACCGATGACCAGCTGCGCGTGCGTACGATCAACACCGGCATCATCGCCGCGGAATCGACCGCGCTGCGCCGCTGGCTGTCGCAGCTGTCGAACAGCAACGCACAGGGCGAGTACTACCTCACCGATGTCTTTGCTTTTGCCGCGCACGAGTACACACCGGCCGAAATGGCGCTGGTGGCCGATGCGCAGGAGGCCGAAGGTGCAAACGACCCCTGGCAGCTGTCGCAGCTGGAGCGTGCCTGGCAGCGTCGCGCGGTGCGTGCGCTGTGCGCGCAGGGCGCGCGCGTGCGCGACCCGGCACGGCTGGACATCCGCGGCACCGTCACCGTCGGCAGCGACGTGCTGATCGATGTCGACGTGGTGCTGGAAGGCAACATCGTGCTCGGTGACGGCGTCACCGTCGGCCCGTTCAACCGCCTGAAGGACGTCAACCTCGGGCCGGGCACCGAGGTGCGCGCGCATTGCGATCTGGAAGGCGTGGTCACCGAAGGCGCTGCGCAGATCGGCCCGTTCGCGCGGCTGCGCCCGGGCACCGTGCTGGCCGATGGCGTGCACGTCGGCAACTTCGTCGAGACCAAGAAGGTCACGCTGGGTGTGGGCAGCAAGGCCAATCACCTCACCTACCTGGGCGATGCGGTGATCGGCAGCAAGGTGAACATCGGCGCCGGCACCATCACCTGCAACTACGATGGCGTGAACAAGTCGACCACCACCATCGGCGACAACGCGTTCATCGGCTCCAACAGTTCGCTGGTAGCGCCGGTGACCATTGGCGACGGGGCGACCATTGCCGCCGGTTCGGTCATCACCCGCAACGCGCCGGATGGCAAGCTGACACTGGCGCGTGCACGACAGGAAACCATCGATGGCTGGAAGCGCCCGCTCAAGAAGTCCTGAGCCCCGCCTTCCTCGCGCCGAAGAACTCGGTGTGCTGCCCAGCATCGAGCAGCGCGCCGGCGAGCTGTTGAAGGGCCATGAGGCCTATCCGGTGTTCGCCGGGCATGGCCTGGACCTGGCGACATTACAGGAGGGCCTCGAGCGCCGGCAGCTGTGGGTGGTGGACGCGGCTGACGGTGGCATCGCCGGCTATCTGCTTGCCGGCGAACTGGCGGGTGAGTTCCACGTGTTGCAGATGGATGTGGATCCTGCGCATGCGCGGCAAGGTCTTGGGCGCGCGTTGTTGCGCCACGCATTGGTGCAGGCCCGGGTGGAAGGCTATCGCTCGGCGGTGCTGTCCACGTTGTCCGACGTGCCGTGGAATGCGGGCTTCTATGCCAGCGAAGGGTTCGCCGCCGTGCCGGAGGCGGAGTGGGGAGCCGGACTGCAGTCGGTGATGGCCGAAGAGGCCGCGCTCGGGTTTCCGATGCATCTGCGGGTCGCGATGCGGCGCGCCTGGTAGCTGCCGACCTTGGTCGACATATCCACGCATGGCGTGGATCTACTGACTGGCCGACCAGGGGGCGACTACCGGCAGCCCCGATCGACCCGCTCAACCCACCGGCAGCAGGATCGACACGCACAATCCACCATCGCCGCGATTCTGCAGTGACACGCGCCCGCCGTGTGCCTCCACGATCTCGCGCGTCAGCGCCAGCCCCAGCCCGGTGCCGTTGCGCTTGGTCGAATAGAACGGCATCAGTGCGTTCTGCAGCACCTGTTCGTTCATGCCTTTGCCACGATCCAGCACGTCCAGGCGCAGCCACTGCGGCAGCCGCGTCAGCTGCACCTGCACGTCATCGTTGGGTGGATCGGCTTCGGCGCACGCTTCATGTGCGTTCTTGAGCAGGTTCAACAACGCCTGCCCGAACTGCGCGATGTCGATGCGGCTGCTCAGCGCCTCGTCCGGCTCGCGATCCATGCCGAACGGAATCTGCTGGCGCAGGCTGGACAGGAACGGTGCCCAGTGCACGGTCTGCAGCTGCGGCTGCGGCAGCTTGGCAAAGCGTGCATAGCCGCGGATGAAGCCTTCCAGATGGCGCGCGCGGTCCTCGATGGTGGTGAAGATCTCGGGCAGCCGGTCGAAGCGCTCGCGCTGCACCAGCACGCCGCCGGAATGGGCGAGCGAAGCGATCGGCGCAAGGGAGTTGTTGAGCTCGTGGCTGATCACCCGGATCACCTTCTTCCAGGTCTGCACTTCCTGGCGGCGCAGTTCAGCCGTCAGCAGCCGCACCAGCAACAGGTCGTGCGGGCGGCCGTTGAGCTGGAACGCGCGGCGCGAGAGGTGGTAGACCTGCTCATCGTCCTCGTCGCCGTCTTCGCCATCGGCATGTACCGCGAACAGGCTGTCACCGCCACGGGCGATGGCATCGCGCAGTTCCACCGGCACCTGTTCCAGAACGTCTTCCAGGCGCTGGCCTTCCAGCTTCCAGCCGCCGTGCAGCAGCTTGCGCGCCGCCAGGTTTGAGAACACCACGCGGGCCACGCCATCACCGCCGGAGGCGATCAGCAGCATCGCCACCGGTGTGTTCTGCACCATGGTGTCCAGCAGCAGCTCGCGTTGCACCAGTCCCTGTCGCTGCGCGCGCAGTACGTCGCCCAGCTCGCGGTGGGCCTGCACCAGATCGCCCAGCTCGTCGTTCCCAGGCCAGTGCACGCCGAAGTTGTATTCGCCGTCGCGATAACTGCTGGTGGTACCCGCCAGCGCACGCATCAGCGAGCGTACCGGCGCCGTCGCGCGGCGCAGGGTCCACCACATCAGCGACAGCAGGATCAGCGCCGATACCGTGGTCACCACCCAACCATGGTCCATCCAGTAGGCCAGCAGCCACGGCAGTGCCGCCGCCAGTGCCAACACCGGCAGCAGGCGCAGGAACAGGCGGAAAGTGAACGAGCGTCGTTTCATTCGCGTGGAATACCGTGGCGGTCCATGCGCCGGTACAGCGCCTGGCGGCTCAGGCCAAGCTCGGCGGCGGCCTGGGCGATGACGCCATGGTTGCGCGCCAGTACATCCTCGATGCGTGCGCGGTCGGGATCATTGCCTGCGCTGGGTGCGGGTCGCGGTGCGACGGCTGCGCGCGGCAGGTTGAGATCGCCCACTTCGATACGGTTGCCGGTGGCCAGCAGTTCGGCACGCTGGATCACGTTGCGCAGTTCGCGCACGTTGCCCGGCCACGGATGCCGCTGCAGCGCTGCGGTGGCCGCGCTGGACAGCGGTTTGCCGGCGGCCAGGAAGCGCTCGGCCAGCGGCACGATGTCGCCCGGTCGTTCGGCCAGCGGCGGCAGCACCAGTTCCACCGTATTGAGGCGGTAATAGAGGTCTTCGCGGAAGGTGCCGTCGCGGATCATCGCCGGCAGGTCGGCATTGGTCGCGCTGACCACGCGGACCTTGACCTGGCGTTCGCGGTTGGAGCCCAGGCGCTCGAAGCGGCCGGTTTCCAGCACACGCAGCAGTTTCATCTGCCCGCCCAGCGACAGGTTTCCGATCTCATCCAGGAAGAGGGTGCCACCATCGGCGGCTTCGAATTTGCCTTCGCGTGCCTTGTTGGCGC
Organism: Stenotrophomonas sp. SMYL89; assembly: GCF_036319985.1. Classification (NCBI taxonomy): domain Bacteria; kingdom Pseudomonadati; phylum Pseudomonadota; class Gammaproteobacteria; order Lysobacterales; family Lysobacteraceae; genus Stenotrophomonas; species Stenotrophomonas sp. SMYL89. The sequence goes on from NZ_JAWIRW010000021.1 coordinate 22,218, forward strand.
CGGTATATGCACCGGCTTCGGCACCGAACAGCTCGGCTTCGATCAGTTCCGAGGGCAGCGCGCCGCAGTTGACCGCCACGAACGGACCCTTGGCCACCAGTGAATTGGCCTGGATGATCTGCGCGATCTTTTCCTTGCCGGCGCCGTTGGGGCCGGTGATCAGCACCGGCAGTTCCGAGCGTGCAACCTGACAGGCCAGGGTGACCACACGCTCGCTGGCCGGATCGGCGACCACTGCACCGCACAGGTCGTACTTCGCTTCCAGCGCATTGCGCTGGCGCAGTTCACGCGTGCGCCGGCGGTCCAGCTCGCGGCGTGCCTCGGACAGTTCCAGCAGGTTGTTGACCGTGGTCATCAGCTTGCGGTCGTCCCAGGGCTTGGCCAGGTAGTCGGCGGCACCGGCCTTGACCAGGTCCACCGCACTGCTCAGGTGGGTCCAGGCGGTCAGCAGGATCACCGGCAGGTCAGGGTGGCGCGCACGGATCTGTGCGAACAGGGCCTCGCCCTCCTCACCGGAAGTGGTGTCCTCGCTGAAATTCATGTCCTGGATGACCAGGTCGACCGGCTGTGATTCGAGCAGAGCCAACCCGTCTGCGGGCGTCTGCGCCTGCAGGGTGTCGATGTCGTGCAGGGAGAACAGCACGTCCAGCGCGGTGCCCACGCTGGCGTTGTCGTCGATGATCAGGATCGCGGGCATCAAGCGGTTCTGCAGAAAGGGATGGGCGGCGCCGATGGAGCCGTTCGTGTCCACGCACCGGGAGAGCCCGGCGCCACCCATCAAGCATAGCCAAACCCGTGGCTGTGCAGGAGCGACCCTCGCTCAGCGCTGGGGCCGGGCCGGGGGCGCTGGCGGCGCTGGTGGCGGTGGCGCGTCCAGCGCCTGGCGCCAGGCCGCCGCGTCGACCGCCACCGTCAGTTCGCGTCTGTCGCGGCGCAGCAACAGGTAGGCGGTGGCTGCGTTGGAATGGCGCAGGGCCACGGCAAGGTGTTCGACCCGGCGCACCGCCGTGTCGTCCACGCGGAGGATGCGATCACCGCTGCGCACGCCGAAGCGTGCTTCCGGGCTGGCGGCCTCCACATGCACTTGCCCTTCGGTCGAGCGCAGCGACAGCCGCGCTCCATCCTGGCGCCATTCCAGCGTCTGTGCGCTGCCACCACCGGCCAGCGCCGGCAGTGGCAGAAGCAGGATCAGGCACATCGCGCAGGCACGCATCTCACGCGCCCCGCGTGGCGACCGCAGGCGGTACCGCCGCCGCACGCCGGGCCGGACCGAACACCGCGATCTGGCCCAGCACCCACAGCAGCAGCGCACCCAGCGGCAGGTAGTACAGCGGCATGCGCGGCAGCTCGTACAGGTTCATCAACGCCAGGTTGATCGCGTACGCCGCCAGCATGCCCAGCACGATGCCCAGCGTGGCCAGCAGGAAGTTCTCGGTCTGGAAGTAGCGCAGGATCTGCCCGCGAGTGGCGCCCAGCGCACGGCGGATGCCGATCTGCTTGCTGCGCTGCTGCACCCAGAAGCTGGCCAGGCCGATGATGCCCAGCGCGGTGACCACCAGCAGCGAGATGCTGACGGTGATCAGCAGGCCGACCATCGCGCGGTCATTCTTGAAGAAGTCCTTGCGCTGGTCTTCATAGGTCAGCTTGTCGCGCATCAGCCGGTTCGGGTCGTTGCGTTCCAGCGCGGCGGCACCGGCGTCGAGCACGTCCTGGCGGCGTTCGGGCGAGGTGCGCAGGATGTAGGTGCCACCGTCGTCGAAGGTGCGGCGGATCGGCAGCAGCATCGAGTTGGTCCAGTTGTCATTCCAGCCATTGGGCGTGCTGAGCGTGTCGACGATGCCGACCACGTGCAGCGACTGCTTGCCCATGTAATAGGTCTTGCCCAGCGCACTGCCATTGGGCTCCATCTTGGCGGCGGTGGCCTGGGTGAGGATGACCGGGATGGCCTTTTCCTTGGCGCCGCCCTTGCTGACGTCTTCGAAGTTCTGGTACTCGTCGGGCAGGAAATCGCGGCCGGCGATCAGATTGATGCCCATCGTCGCCAGCCCGTTCTCGGACAGGGTGTACATCGAGGCGTTGGTGGTCGGCCGTTCCTGGTCGATCACGCGCGAGATGCTGCTGCTGGAGGAACCGTTGCGGAAGGGGATCTGGTTGATGATCGTGACGTTGCTGACGCCGGGAATCGCACGCAGCGATGCCAGGTCCTCGCGGGTGCGGGCCATGGCGTCGGTCTGCTTGCCGATGCCACTGACGCGCAGCATTACCAGTTCGCTCTCGGCGATGCCGCTGGGCATGCTGATCTTTTCCACGCGCTGGCTGACCAGGAACAGCGCGTTGCAGACGATGGCGCAGGTCAGTGCGACTTCCAGCACGATCAGGGCAGCGGCGGTCTTGTGCCGGCGCAGCGTGCTGAGGATGGGGCGGATGTCCATGGGAGTCCTCGTTCGGGTGCTTACTGCGACTTGAGCTGGATGGCCGGGGTGACCTGCATGGCGCGCCAGGCGGGCAGGAAACCGGCGGCGAGGCTGGCGAACAGGGTCAGGCCCAGTGCGAGCAGCAGCATGTTGCCGTCAAGGTGGGCCAGCTTGGCGTACTCCACCGGTTGCTGGCGCACCGCGAACAGACCGAGCAGGGCCAGACCGATGCCCAGCACGCCACCGACCACGCCGACCGCGCCGGCTTCCACCAGGCACTGCAGGAAGATCTGGCCGCGGCTGGCACCGAGTGCACGGCGCACGCCGATCTCACCGCTGCGGCGCAGGAACTTGGCCAGCAGCAGGCCTACCGTGTTGACCAGGCAGACACCGAGGAAGCCCAGCGCCAGCCACAGCTGCAGGCGCACGTCGCTGGGGACTGCACCATTGAAGTCCAGCCATTCCATCACGGTGCGCAGGCGCACGTTCGGCGGATGCTTGAAGCGGCCGGCCTCGCGCTGCTGGGTCGAATAGTTCTCCAGGTAGCGGCGGTAGTCGCCGGCCTTGGCCGGATCCATCTCCACCCAGTACTGCAGCCATGCGCACGGTGCATTGAGCGAGTAGCTGTTGCCGTCGGGGTTTTCGCCGAAGCAGTTCATGTTGCCGTTGTTGCCGAGCTTCAGGTCGAACGAGGTGGAGATCGGCAGCAGCAGGTCTTCGTTCTTGCCGTAGCTGCCGGTGGTCAGGTCGTAGAAGTGCGGCTCCGGGCTCCATTCCTTCATCACGCCGACGATGCGGTAACTCTGTCCTTCCATGCGCAGGTCGCGGCCCACGCTGTTGGCACCCTGGTACAGCTTGTCGTTGAGCGCCTTGGAGATGACCACCACGCGTGCGCGGCCTTCATCGTCCTCGCGCGTCCAGGGCCGGCCGTACTGCATGGGCACCTCGAACATCGGGAAGAAGTCGGCCGAGGTCCAGCGGGTGTCGATGCTGAAGGGTTTGAGGGTGCTGTGGTCCGGTTCGATGGTGCCGCCACCGCCGCTCATCAGCGCCTGGCGTTCACCCTTGGCTTCGCGCAGCAGCGCTTCACCGTCGAAGCGGGTGAGTTGGGTTTCCGGCTCTTCGCCGGCGACATAGGCGCCGGTCGCGGCATCGAGCTGCACGTAGAACAGGCGGTCGCTCTTGCCGGGGATCGGGTCGCCGGACAACACGTGGAACACGGTCAACGTGGTCATCGAGGCGCCGATGCCGAGCGCGATGGCAACCACCATCAGCGCGGTCAGGACCTTGTTGCGGCGGAAGCTGCGCGCCGCCAATCGGGCGTAGTAGGCGAACATGGTCGGGCCCTCACTCGTTGACGGCGACGATGTGGCGCACCGGCGTGGCCAGCACCGGCTCACGCACCAGGTCGGTCACCTGGCCATCGACGATGTGCACGTTGCGCTGCGCGCGTGCGGCCAGTTCCGGGTCGTGGGTGACCATCACGATGGTGGTGCCGGCGGCATTGATCTCTTCCAGCAGTTCCATCACGCCACGGGCCATCTGCGTATCCAGGTTGCCGGTCGGTTCGTCGGCCAGCAGCAGGCGCGGGCTGCCGGCCAGGGCACGTGCGATCGCCGCGCGCTGCTGCTGGCCGCCGGACAGCTCGTTCGGGTAGTGCTTCATGCGCGAGCCGAGGCCGACCTGGGTCAGCGCCTTCTCGATGCGTTCGCGGCGCTCGTTGGCGCTCATCTTGCGATAGCGCAGCGGCACGTCGACGTTGTCGAACAGGTTGAGGTCCGGGATCAGGTTGAAGCCCTGGAAGATGAAGCCGATCTTCTGGTTGCGCAGGCGGCTGCGCGCATCATCACCCAGCGTGCTCACGTCCTGGCCGTCCAGCATGTAGGTGCCACTGGTGAAGGTTTCCAGCAGGCCGGCGATGTTGAGGAAGGTGGTCTTGCCGGAACCGGACGGGCCGGTGACGGCAACGAATTCGCCTTCCTTGACCTGCAGTTCCAGCGAGCGCAGTGCGTGGGTTTCCACCTGTTCGGTGCGGAAGACCTTGGCGACCGAGCGCATTTCGAGCATGTACATGGGGTGTCCTCTCTCCAGGATTCAGGTATCAGGTATCAGTTGACGGAGACGCGCTCGGCGTCCTTGAACAGGTCGCTGCCGGAGACCACGATGCGGTCGCCCGGTTGCACACCCGACTTGATTTCCACTTCGCCCAGGCTGCTGACGCCCAGTTCCACCGGACGGCGCACGGCGGTGCGGCCATCCATCACGTAGGCCATGCCATTGCCCTGTTCGACGAACGGGCCGCGCTCGACCTTCAGCACGTTCCTGCGGGTATCGAGCAGCACGCGCACCGACATCCGCTGGCTCTGGCGCAGGCCTTCCGGCTGCGCGCTGGCAAAGCGCACGCGGGCGTTTACCTCACCGTTGACCACTTCCGGCGACACTGCGCTGATTTCGCCCGGGAACGGCTGGCCGTTGCCACCGGTCAGCTGCGCCGGCATGCCGATCGCCAGGTCGCGGGCGAAACTCTCCGGCACCTTGATCTCGACTTCGAACTTGGACAGGTCGACCACGCCCAGCACCGGTGCGTTGGCGGCCAGGTTGGTGGACTGCACCGCCTGCACCTGGCCGACCTGGCCATCGAAGGGGGCACGCAGCGTCAGCGCGTCGACCTGGCGCTGCACTTCGGCCACCACCGCCTTCTGGCGATCGGCCAGCAGACGCTTGTTGCGGGCATCCAGGTCGGCGCCCTGGCTCTGCAGGCGTGCATCGGTGGTGGCGTTGGCCAGGGTGATGTCGGCCTTCTTCAGCGAGTCCTTGGCCTTGGCCAGGTCGATCTGCGGCACCGCACCGCCGTCGTAGCCGCGCTGGTAGCGCTGCAGGTCGCGGTCGGCGGCCTGCCGTTCGATGGTGGCCTGGTCGGTTTCCTTGCGCGACTTGGCGCGGGCCAGGGTGGCGTCCAGCGCGGCACGGCTGGCCTCGGCTTCCAGGCCGGCCAGGGTGGCCTGTTCCTGGGCCAGCTTGCTGCGCAGTTCGGGGCTGTCGATGATCGCCAGCTCCTGCCCCTTCTTCACCACATCGCCGGCGACCACCTTCAGGTCCACGGTGCCGGCCGAGATGGCATACAGGATCGGGCTGTTGGCGGCGATCACGCGGCCGTCGGCGGCGATGTCGCGCACCAGGTCGCCACGTTTCACTTCGGCGATGCGCACGCGGCTGCTGTCGAAGGAGCGGCTGGCGTTGGACCAGGCGTGCACGGCCCAGCCGATGCCGGCGAGCAGGGCGATCGTGCCCAGCGCCGGCCAACGGTAACGGTGCCAGTTGGCGCGCGGGGCGCTGGCCGGGGCGGAGGAAACGATCTGGTCCTGGGCGGAAGTGTCGCGGATCATCGGGTGCGTGCCTGACGGTGGTAGCCAGTACCAAGCACGTAGCGTGCCAACTTTATTTCCTTCTCCATCAATGAGTTGGGTGGGTGTCTGAAGTGTCCGGGTGTCCGCGGACACCTTTCCGGACACTTTCATTAAGCGGACAGGAGGGGGAAGCCGGACACGCAGGCTAGAATGCGACGATCGTCTTCAAGGAAACGCGTGACATGTGTGGAATCGTGGGTGCGATCGCTGATCGCGACGTAGTGCCGGTGCTGATCGAGGGTCTGAAGCGCCTTGAGTACCGTGGTTACGATTCCTCGGGTATCGCGGTGATCGACCATGCCGAGCGGTCGGAGGTGCGTCGCGTGCGTCGTACCGGTCGCGTGTCGGAAATGGCCACCGCGGCCGAGGCCGAGGGCTTCAACGCGGTGCTGGGCATCGGTCACACCCGCTGGGCCACCCACGGCGGTGTCACCGAGGCCAATGCGCATCCGCACATCAGCCAGGGCGTGGCGCTGGTGCACAACGGCATCATCGAGAACCATGAAGAGCAACGCGAGAAGCTGCGCGCCCTGGGCTACACGTTCGAGTCGCAGACCGATACCGAAGTCATCGCGCACCTGATCCACCATCACCTGAAGAGCGGCGACGACCTGCTGGTGGCGCTGCAGCACACGGTGAAGGAACTGACCGGTGCCTACGCGCTGGCCGTGGTCAGCCGCGCCGAGCCGGAGCGCTTCGTCTGTGCGCGCATGGGCTGCCCGCTGCTGATCGGCCTGGGCGAGGGCGAGAACTTCGTCGCTTCGGATGTCTCGGCGGTGATCTCGGCCACCCGCAAGGTGATTTTCCTGGAGGAAGGCGATACCGCCGAAATCCGCCGCGATGGCGTGCGCATCTTCGACGAGCACGACCAGCCGGTCGAGCGCGACGTGCATCTGTCCGACGTATCGCTGGCATCGCTGGAGCTGGGCCCGTACCGCCACTTCATGCAGAAGGAAATCCACGAGCAGCCGCGCGCCCTGGGCGACACCATCGAGGCGGCGATCGATGCCGGTGGTTTCCCGGCCGAGCTGTTCGGCAAGAACGCCGAAGCCGTGTTGTCGGGCATCGAGGGCGTGCAGATCATCGCCTGCGGTACCAGCTACTACGCCGGCCTGACTGCACGCTACTGGGTCGAGGCCATCGCCGGCCTGCCGTGCAGCGTGGAGATCGCCAGCGAGTACCGCTACCGCGCCGCCTACGCGAATCCGAAGCACCTGATCGTGACCATTTCCCAGTCCGGCGAAACGCTGGATACGATGGAAGCGCTGAAGTACGCCAAGTCGCTGGGCCACAAGCACACGCTGTCGATCTGCAACGTGCCGGAAAGCGCGATCCCGCGTGCCAGCGAACTGGTCTGTTACACCCGTGCCGGTGCCGAGATCGGCGTGGCATCGACCAAGGCCTTCACCACCCAGCTGGCGGCACTGTTCCAGCTGACCGTGGTGCTGGGCAAGCTGCATGGCCGCATCGACGCGGCACAGGAAGCGGACTACCTGGAGCAGCTGCGCTTCCTGCCGGGCAGCGTGCAGCACGCGTTGAACATGGAGCCGCAGATTGCTGCGTGGGCCGAGCGCTTCGCGCGCAAGAGCAGCGCGCTGTTCCTGGGCCGCGGCCTGCACTACCCGATCGCGCTGGAAGGCGCGCTCAAGCTCAAGGAAATCTCCTACATCCACGCCGAGGCCTACCCGGCGGGCGAGCTGAAGCATGGTCCGCTGGCGCTGGTGGACGAGGACATGCCGGTGGTGGTGATCGCGCCGAACGACAGCCTGCTGGAAAAGGTGAAGTCGAACATGCAGGAAGTGCGTGCGCGTGGCGGTGAACTGTTCGTGTTCGCCGACCAGGACAGCAACTTCAACGCGTCCGAAGGCGTGCACGTGATTCGTACGCCGCGCCATGCCGGCGTGCTCAGCCCGATCGTGCATACCATTCCGGTGCAGTTGCTGGCGTACCACACCGCGCTGGCACGTGGCACCGACGTGGACAAGCCGCGCAACCTGGCCAAGAGCGTGACAGTGGAGTAAACCCGTCGGCTCGGTTGGATGCTGCAAGCGAAAGGGGCCCCAGTGGCCCCTTTCGTTTGTGCCGGCGTCCGTGCGAAGTGGGACAGCCTCAGGGTGTTCTGTCCGCCGTCGGCAGCCATCAATCAATCTTTAACGCGCGGCATCGCCAGTATTCAGCGGCGGTTTCAGCCACGGTGCCATTCTCTGGATCGTCGGTTGGTTCCCACGACGAACTGTCCCATCGATGCCGATAGTGACCGAGGGACGCAGTCGTAGAATCGATTTGACCGAGATACGGGCTGTGCTGTTGAACCCGCCTCGTTCGCGTTGCAGCACGTCGCCTGTCGATGCATTCCACCGGCAGCCGGGTGCGCCAGACGTGCGCTGTAAGGTCTGTTCCCGGGGAGGGGGCGTATCGGAAGAGCACACTTTTTTGACTTCAGTGACCTGCACCAGGAAACAAGAATGAACGTCCGCGAACTCCTGCAATCCAAGAAAGAAGCTGTCATCACCATCGACGCCGAAGACACCATCGGTGCCGCCGCCCACAAGATGAGCGCGAACAGGATCGCTGCGCTGGTGGTGATGAAGGACGATGCCCCGGTCGGCATCATTTCCGAAAAGGACATCGTGCGCACCCTGGCCGACGACGGCCCGCAGGCCGGCCGCCGGGTGATTTCCAGCCTGCCGTCCACCGGCCTGGAAGGCATCGCCCCGGAGGCCACCCTGAAGCAGGCCATGTCGTTGATGACGTACTCGCGGCGCCGTCATCTGATGGTCACCGAAGGCACCCGCCTGGTTGGCATCCTCAGCCTGGGCGACATCGTGAAGAACCTGCTGGGCGAGCTGGAGCTTGAAAAGGCCGTGCTGCAGGACATCTACATGGCCGCCCACTGAGGGCCACACCGTCGGAAGCAGAGAAGCCGGGCATTGCCCGGCTTCTTCGTTTACGGCATCGGTGAAATCAGAAAGTGACCTTCACCGAGTCGGCGCTGTAGTTGGCCGGGCCGTGGTAGACCACTTCAATGTTGTTGCCATCGGGATCGAGCACGAACGCACCGTAATAGCCCGGGTGGTAGGGGCGTTCGCCGGGCGCGCCGTTGTCGGTACCGCCGGCGGCAATGGCGGCGCTGTGGAAGGCATCGACAGTGGCGGTGTCGCGGGCCTGGAATGCCAGGTGGTGGCGTCCGGTCAGCTGGCCAGCGGCGGCCTCGCTGCTGGCGCTGGAAACGAACAGCTCGTCGGCCCAGAAGTAGTCCTCGCCTTCACCGGCCACCGGGATGCCGATGGTGTCGAACACCGCCTGGTAGAAGCGGCGGCTGGCCGCCAGGTCGCGCACTACCAGCTGGATGTGGTCGATCAGGCGGCCACGGTGAAGTTCCATCGTTTCCATACGAACCTCGCAAAAAAGGGGACGGAGTCGGTAGCGCCGGGCATGGCCTGGCGCTACCGGAATTGTGCCCCTTTCCGGGTCAGGCGTTGGCGATGATCTCGACCCAGTAGCCGTCCGGGTCCTTGATGAAGGCCAGGTTCTTCATGCGGCCGTCGGTCAGGCGCTTCTGGAAGGTCACGCCCAGATCCTCGAAGCGCTGGCAGGCGGCCTCGATGTCCGGCACCGACACGCAGATGTGGCCGAAGCCGCGCGGGTCGCTGTTGCCGTCGTGGTAGACCGCGCCGTCCTGGCTCTCAGTGCCGTGGTTGTGGGTCAGTTCCAGCACGCCCGGCAGGCCGGCCATCCACAGGCGGCGGGCGTTGTCATCTTCCGGCACCATGACGCCGGCGGGCACGTAGGCCAGGAAGTACAGGCTGAACTGGGCCTCCGGGAAGTCGCGCTTGTCGATCAGCTGGTAGCCGAGCACGCGGGTGTAGAAGTCCAGCGAGGCGGTAATGTCCTTCACCCGCAGCATGGTGTGGTTGAACACGAAGCCGGTGGTTTCGGCCGGGGCCTGGGCGGCGACGCCGGGAACATCGCGCAGGGCGGGAATGGTCATGGGGGAGGTCCTTCAGGCAGGGCCGTTGCCGGCCGGATGGGGCCATTCTACCGGCCAGCACCTGACGGCACTGCGACGTACAATGGCCGGATCGCACCGTTCCGTCCTGACAACGATTGCCCGCCATGTCGCAGCGTGAATGGGTGGCCGCCGCCATCCGCAAGATCGAAGCCGATTTCAACCGTTCCGCCGATACCCACCTGATCCCGTTGGCGCTGCCCGGGTTCGAGGGCATCGACCTGTACCTGAAGGATGAATCGAGCCATCCCACCGGCAGCCTGAAGCACCGGCTGGCGCGCTCGCTGTTCCTGTATGCGTTGACCAATGGCTGGTTACGCGAAGGGCGCCCGGTGATCGAAGCATCCAGCGGCTCGACCGCGGTCTCCGAGGCCTATTTCGCGCGCCTGCTTGGTTTGCCGTTCATTGCGGTGATCCCGGCCACGACCTCGCCGGAGAAGATCGCGGCAATCGAATTCCACGGTGGCCGCTGCCATCTGGTCGAGCGTGCCTGCGATCTCAACTGCGATTCGGAAAAGCTGGCCCGTGAAACCGGCGGCCACTTCATGGACCAGTTCACCTACGCCGAACGTGCGACCGACTGGCGCGCCAACAACAACATTGCCGAATCCATCTTCAAGCAGATGGCCGAAGAGCCCAGCCCGGTTCCGGAATGGATCGTGTGCAGCCCCGGCACCGGCGGTACCGCCGCCACGCTGGGCCGCTATGTCAGCTACCGCCGGCATGACACCCGCATCCTGTGCGCGGACCCGGAAGTGTCGGTGTTCTTCGACGGTTACCAGGCCGCCGTGGCCGGTGAGCAGGATTGGCGTGGCCTGACCTGCAGCGGTGGCTCGCGCGTGGAAGGCATTGGCCGGCCGCGGGTGGAGCCGAGCTTCATCCCGACCAGCGTCGATGCGATGGTGAAGGTGCCCGATGCGCTGAGCCTGGCCGCGATGCGCCATGTCAGCCGCCAGCTGGGCCGCCGCGTCGGTGGCTCCACCGGCACCAACTTCATCGGCGTGCTGCAGGCCGCACAATGGATGCGCGAGGCGGGCCATCAGGGCAGTATCGTCAGCATCCTGTGCGACAGCGGCGAGCGCTACGCGCAGAGCTATTACGACCCGTCGTGGTACGCGCGCCAGGGCATCGATGTCGACGGCGCCGACGCGCAGCTGGCGGCGGCGGTGGCCGGGCAGGGACTGCCGGCGTTGCCGTGGTGCAGCCTGGAAGCGCTGTAGGACGGTCGATGTTGTCGCCGGGCCACGCCCGGCGATCACGATGGCGTCTCAATACCCCGCTGCGGTGAACGCATCCAGCACCGCATCACGCAGGGCATCGGGCAGCGCCTCGATGTCCATCGCGCGGTCATCAAGATGCAGGCTCGGGTCCAGCGTGCTGGCGCGGCCCTGCGCCAACGCCTGCAGCCACAGCAGCACGCAGATCACGAACTCGCGCTCATGGCCCAGCCGCAGCTGGCTGGCGCCGCGTTCGATCACTTCGAACGGGTACCACTCCTGGGCATCGCTGAACGTGCCGCCCTGCTGCAGCACCGTCTGCAATTGCTGCAGGTGGCGCGGGGCGTCGTCGCCGGCATCGCACAATGCGGCGATCCAGGTCAGTTCGGCCGGGCTGGCGGACAATGCCAGTGACCGGGCCGGTGAGGCGGATGCAACTGCAGCCAGACCTTCCATGTGGGGCCTCGTTCGGTGCGTACCGCTGCGGACTCCCCCGCACTCAGAGCTTCGGTGCGTGGCCGTAAGGCCGATGTGAATGCCGGGCCGTGCCCCCTTGTCAGCCACGCCTGCCAGCGCCATATCTACAGAACTGCCCGCCCGCCGGGCCCGTACCCTGGAGACCTGCCGTGACCGTTGCCAACCCCCTGCTCGATTTTTCCGGCCTGCCGCGTTTCGAGGCGGTCCGTCCGGAGCACGTGGCGCCGGCGCTGGACGTGCTGCTGGCCGAGGCGGAAGCCGCTGTCGGCGTCGCCGAGCAGGTGCAGCCGGTCACCTGGCAGACCTTCGTGGCCCCGCTGGACGATGCCACCGAGCGTCTGTGGCGTGCCTGGGGCCTGGTCGGCCACCTGCAGGGCGTGGTCAACACGCCGGAACTGCGCGAGGCCTACAACAGCAACCTGCCGCGGGTGACCCGCTTTGCCAGTGCACTGGGCCAGAACCTGGCGCTGTATCGCCAGTACCAGGCGCTGGCCGGCAGCCCCGAGGCGGCGACCTTCGATGAGGCCCAGCACAAGGTGCTGGACAACACCCTGCGCGATTTCCGCCTGGGGGGCGCCGAACTGGCGCCGGAGGCCCAGCAGCGCTTCGCCGCGATCAAGGAGGAACTGTCGGCGCTGTCGGCGAAGTTCTCGCAGAACGTGCTGGACGCTACCGATGCGTGGTCGCTGATCATCGAGGACGAAGCGCGCCTGGCCGGCCTGCCCGATGACGTGAAGGCCGCCGCGCACGCTGCGGCAGAAAAGGAGGGGAAAGCAGGTTGGAAACTGACCCTGCAGATGCCGTGCTACCTGCCGGTGCAGACCTGGGGCGAGGACCGTGACCTGCGCGAGATCCTGTATCGCGCCAGTGCGCAGCGCGCCTCCGAATTCGGCGACGACGCGCTGGACAACAGCGGCAATATCGACCGCATTCTCGCCCTGCGCGCGGAACTGGCGGCGCTGCTCGGCTTCGGTTCATACGGCGAGTATTCGGTGGCGACCAAGATGGCGCAGGACCCGGCCGAAGTACTCGGCTTCCTGCGTGACCTCGCTGCACGTGCCAAGCCGTTCGCGGCCAAGGATCGCGCCGAGCTGGAGCAGTTCGCGCGCGAGCAGCTGGGCATCGAGCCGTTGCAGGCCTGGGACCTGGCCTTCGCCGCCGATCGCCTGAAGCAGGCGCGCTACAGCTATTCCGAGCAGGACGTGAAGCAGTACTTCACCGAACCGAAGGTACTGGGCGGCCTGTTCTCGGTGATCGAGCAGCTGTACGGCCTGCGTGTGCAGGAGGACAGCGCCCCGGTGTGGCACGAGGACGTGCGCTTCTTCCGCCTGGTCGATGCGCAGGGTGCGCTGGTCGGCCAGTTCTATCTGGATCTTTATGCGCGCGAGGGCAAGCGCGGTGGTGCGTGGATGGATGATTGCCGCAACCGCCGCGTGCGCGCCGATGGCAGCGTGCAGACGCCGCTGGTCTACCTGGTGTGCAACTTCGGCCGTGGTGCCAATGGCAAGCCGGCTACCTTCAGCCACAACGAAGTGACCACGCTGTTCCATGAGATGGGCCATGGGTTGCACCAGCTGCTGACCCGCATCGGCGAACTGGGCGTGGCCGGTATCAATGGCGTGGAATGGGATGCAGTGGAGCTGCCCAGCCAGTTCATGGAGAACTTCTGCTGGGAGTGGGATCACCTGCAGGCGATGACCGCGCACGTGGACAGTGGCGAGCCGCTGCCGCGCGCGCTGTACGAGCGCATGCTGGCCGCGCGCAACTTCCACAGCGGCATGGCCACCGTGCGCCAGCTGGAATTTGGCCTGTTCGACATGCTGCTGCACAGCCAGTTCGAACCGGCGCAGGACAGCGTGCTGGCATTGCTGGATCGCGTGCGCGCGGAAGTGGCGGTGAACCATCCGCCGGTCTGGAACCGCTTCCCGCACCAGTTCAACCATATCTTCGCCGGTGGCTATGCGGCGGGCTACTACAGCTACAAGTGGGCCGAGGTGCTGAGTGCCGATGCCTACGCCGCGTTCGAGGAAGCGCCGCAGGCGCTGGCGGAAACCGGTGCACGCTTCCGCGATGAGATCCTGTCGCGGGGTGGCAGCCGCCCGGCGGCGGAGAACTTCAAGGCCTTCCGCGGCCGCGCACCGCAGATCGACGCGCTGCTGCGCCATTCGGGCATGGCGTAAGCCGCTCTGGTAGGTGCCAACCCTGGTTGGCACTTCACCGCCATCCACGCATGGCGTGGATCTACCAATGATCTTCAGTAGATCCACGCCATGCGTGGATGAGGCGGGTCATTCGGCGTAGATCATCTTCCGGGTCATGCCGCCGTCGACGACGAAGTCCTGTCCGGTGCTGAAGCCGGACAGCGAGGACAGCAGATACACCGCCAGTGCACCGATATCTTCAGGGCGGCCGACCCGGCCGACCGGATGCTGGGCGTGGTCGATGGCCGAGTAGTCGGGCTCGTGGCGGCGCGAGGGCGCCTGCCAGGCCGTGGTGCCGATCCAGCCGGGGCTGATGCTGTTCACCCGCACCGCCGGGCCGGCGCTGATCGCCAGCGCATGGGTGAAGGCGACCAACCCACCCTTGGCGGCCGCATAGGCCTCACTGTGCGCCTCGGATTGCCAGGCGCGGGTTGAGGCGATGTTGATGATTGCCCCGGCAGCGCTGGCCGACAGCGCCGACAGCGCGTGCTTGCTGCACAGGAAGGCGCCATGCAGCGACGATAGGCGGCGTTGCCATTCGTCCCACTCCATGTCCTGCAGCCGCGTGCCGTGCGGCCCCGCGATGCCGGCATTGTTGACCAACCCGTCGATGTGTCCGAAGCGACGCAGCGCCTCGGCGACGAACGCGCGCACGCTGCCTTCGTCGGTGATGTCCAGGCGCTGGAACGCAGCGTCATCACCGCGCTGCCATTCCACCAGACACGCTTCGCCGGCCTCCACGTCCAGGTCGCCGATCAGCACGCGGCCACCGGCACCGAGCACGGCCTGGGCGATGCCGCGGCCGATGCCGTTGGCACCCCCGGTGATCAGCACCACCTTGCCCGACAGCGGCGCGGCCGGCCATGCGGCAATCGGCGGAACGCGGCTCATGACAGGTCGTCGCCACGCAGGCGGCGATGCCAGCCGTCCACGCCGATGCGGTCCAGGGTCTGGATGTTGCGCTCGACGATCACGTCCGGGTCCGGATAGACGTCCACCGCGCGCGCCACGCTGTCCTCGCGCAGCAGGTGCAGGGTGGGGAAGGGCGCACGGTTGGTGTAGTTGCTGGCGTCGTCGGCGGCCACGCCCTCGAACTGGTAATCCGGATGGAAGCTGGCTACCTGCAGGATGCCCTGCAGGTCCAGTGCCTCGATCGCGGCGTCGGCGTTGTCGAGGAAGTCGTTGTAGTCGAGGAAGTCGGTCAGCACCTGCGGATGCACGATCAGCGTGGTATCGATCTGCTCGGCCGGCGTATCGCGCAGCAGCACCAGCTCCTCGGCCAGCTGTTCGACCAGCGCTTCCGGCGTGGTCGCATCGCTGAGCACGAAACGGACCTGGTCCTTCACGTATACCGCCTTGGCGAACGGGCACAGGTTCAGGCCGATGACGATGCGCTCCAGCCACAGGCGGGTGGCGGCGATCGGGTCATCGGTGGGCAGGTGGGTGTCGGTCATGGCGGGCACGTCGGCTGGCGGGGCGGACATTGTAGGCAGTGTGCCGCCGCCGCGCTGTTCACTGTGCAGGAACTGGACAGTCGTCATGCTGGAAATCCCCGCCGGTTCAAGCCCTTGCGGGCGGCCGCTGGATGGCCGATTGCCTGCCGCGGACGGCGGGCGTGGAATGGGCGCACGACACAGGAGGACACCCATGACTGCATCTTCCCCGTGGCTGCCGGATGCCCTTTGGGCCGGCGCCTTCTTCGATGGTCGCTGGCAGGCGGCCGAGCAACGGCAGCTGGTGATCGAGCCGGCCACCGGCAACACCCTCGGCGAGATCGGCCTGGCCGACCCGGCGCAGGTGGCGCGCTCGGCGGCAGCCGCTGCCCAGGCGCAACAGGCGTGGGCGTCAGCGCCTTACGAGCAGCGCGCTGAGGTCATGCGCAAAGCGGCACGCCTGGCCGAAGAGAACATTGACACCCTGGTCGAGTGGCTGGTGCGCGAAAGCGGCTCCACTCGCCTGAAGGCCGGCTTTGAGGCGAAGGTCACTATCAAAGCATTGCACGAAGCCGCGGCGCTGCCTTCGCGTAGCGTCGGCGAGATCCTGCCGTCCGAGCCGGGCCGGCTGAACCTGGCGCGGCGTCGGCCACTGGGCGTGGTCGGCGTCATCTCACCCTTCAATTTCCCGCTGTACCTGGCCATGCGCGCGGTGGCGCCGGCCATCGCGCTGGGCAACGCGGTGGTGCTCAAGCCGGACCCGCGCACGGCGGTGTGCGGCGGCGCGGTGATCGCACGCCTGTTCGAGCAGGCCGGGCTGCCGGCAGGTGTGCTGCACATGCTGCCCGGTGATGGCGCGGCCGGTGCCGCGCTGACCAGCGATCCGCACGTGGCGATGATCCAGTTCACCGGTTCCACCGCTGCCGGGCGCAAGGTCGGTGAAGCGGCGGGCAGGCACCTGAAAAAGGTGTCGCTGGAGCTGGGCGGCAAGAACTCGCTGATCATTCTCGATGATGCCGACCTCGACCTGGCGGTGGCCAACACCGCGTGGGGCGTCTACCTGCATCAGGGACAGATCTGCATGGCGACCGGCCGCGTGCTGGTGCATCGGAAGATCCATGATGCGTTCCTGCAGAAGCTGGTGGCCAAGGCCAATTCGCTGAAGGTGGGAGATCCGGCACGCGAAGAGGTGGCCATCGGTCCGCTGATCAATGCTGGCCAGCGTGATCACGCCGCGCGCGTGGTCGAGCAGGCGCTGCAGGCCGGTGCCTCGCTGGAGGCCGGCGGTACGCACCGCGATCTGTTCTTCGCGCCGACCGTGCTTGGCAACGTCTCTGCCGACAATCCAGCCTTCAACGAAGAGATCTTCGCGCCAGTGGCGGTGGTGGTGCCGTTCGACGATGACGACGATGCCGTGCGCCTGGCCAACGACAGCGAGTACGGCCTGTCGATGGCCATCGTCTCCAGCAACGTCGGGCGCGCGTTGAAGCTCGGCGAGCGCCTGCGCACCGGCCTGCTGCATATCAACGACCAGACCGTGAACGACGACGTGATCAATCCCTTCGGCGGCGTCGGTGCATCCGGCAACGGCACCAGTATCGGTGGCCCCGCCAACGGAGAAGAGTTCACCCAGTGGCAGTGGTTGACCGTCAAGGGCGAAGCGCCCGCCTACCCGATCTGATCGAAGGAGCATTGCGATGAGCAGCAACACGACAACACGCGAGATAACTGCGGCCGTGGTACGCGGCAAGGAACAGCCCTTCGTCATCGAGCAGGCCCGGCTGCGCGGCCCGCAGGACGACGAGGTATTGGTGAAGGTGGTGGCGACCGGCCTGTGCCACACCGATCTGATCGTGCGCGATCAGTACTACCCGGTGCCTTTGCCTGCGGTGCTCGGCCACGAAGGTGCCGGCATCGTGGAAGCGGTTGGCCCCAACGTGCGCGACCTCAAGGTGGGCGACCACGTGGTGCTGACCTACGGCGCCTGCGGCCACTGCAACCCGTGCCGGGGCGGTCATGGTGCCTACTGCAAGGACTTCTTTGCGCTGAACTTCGGTGGCGATGATGGCCACGGCCATACCGCGATCACCGATGCGCAGGGCCAGCCGCTGCACGACCATTTCTTCGCGCAGTCTTCGTTTGCCACCTTCGCCATCGCGCGCGAGATCAACGCGATCAAGGTGCCCGACGACGCGCCGCTGGAACTGCTGGGCCCGCTGGGCTGCGGCATCCAGACCGGTGCCGGTGCGGTCCTCAATTCGCTGCAGGTGCGTTCGGGCAGCAGCTTCGCCAGCTACGGCGCCGGTGCTGTGGGCCTGAGCGCGGTGATGGCGGCCAAGGTGGCCGGCGCCACCACCATCATCGCCATCGACGTGGTGCCCTCGCGTCTTGAGCTGGCGCTGGAACTGGGTGCCACCCACGTGGTCAACAGCCGCGAGACCGATGTGGTCGAGGCCGTGCGCGCGATCACTGGCGGTGGTGCTGATTTCGCACTGGAATCGACCGGTCGCCCGGAAGTGCTGTCGGCCGGTATCGAGGCACTGGGTGGCTTGGGGATGATGGGCGTGGTGGGGGCACCGAAGCTGGGTACCACCGCCAGCTTCGATGTGAACAACCTGCTGCTCGGTGGCCGCAGCATCCGCGGCATCGTGGAAGGCGACAGCGTGCCGCAGGTGTTCATTCCACAGCTGGTGACGCTGTTCCAGCAGGGCCGCTTCCCGTTCGACAAGCTTGTGAGGTTCTACCCGCTGGAACAGATCAACCAGGCGGCGGAGGACAGTACGAAGGGAATCACGCTCAAGCCGATCCTGCGCATCGCGGCCTGAGCAGAGGGTGGGGTTGCAGGGCTGCGCCCTGCACCCGCCGAAGCAACGTCCACGGCAATGGCAAAAGCGGGCATTCCGTGGGATGGCGGGGTGGCTCCGGTTGCGGGGGGCGCTGCAAGTACGTCCATGTAAGCTCGGTCGCGCCATCCATGGCGCTCACGCCCCGCAACCGGGCCCACCCCGCCTTCGACAGGTTCCCGCTGCTGTTGGTCGGCACGGGGTCGGATCCGTTTTCCAAAGGAAAACGGCTCTGACCCCTTGTTTGACCCGCTGGCGGAAACATTCCGTTGTCGGAACGTAACGTGGCGTTGCCGCCGACGGGTGTACGCTGCCTTCATGATGGCCACGACAGTCGGGCAACAGCAGTTGGTGGCGGCACGCGCCGCCTTCGCCGAGGGCGATGCGCGTTCATTGGGCGTGTTGCCGCTGCCGCTGCAGCAGTCATGGCTGCGTTCGCGCGCGGCGGGCCTGCTGCCCGGGCAGGAGCCGGACTATCGTCCGTTGCTGGGTGACGGCCGGCATCTTTCCGATTCCGGCGACCGTCGGCTCGCGCGCTGCGTGCGGCCGGAGCTGGAACAGCTGTGGGCTGCCTTTGGCGGGCGTGGCTGGACGATGTTCTGTGCCAACCGTGAGGGCATGGTGATCGCGCAGCAGGCCCATGGCCTGGAAGATGCACCGCTGCTGCGTCCGATCCAGGTTGGGCGGAGGCTGGGCGAGGGCGAGATCGGCACCACGGCGCCGGCGGTCAGCCTGGCCGACGACCTGCCTGCGCTGGTACGGGGCAATGAACACTACCTGCAGCGCTTCGCCCCGGTGTTCTGCCTCAGCGAGCCACTGCACGATCTCGATGGGCAGGTATGCGGGGTGATCGACATCACCGGCCTGGGTGAGCGTGATCCATCGTTGTTGCAGGGCTATTTTCGGCAGGCCGCGCTGGCCAGCGAGAACCGGCTGTTCCAAGCGCTTGCCGACGTGCATCTGTTGGCGCTGCAGCACGATCCGCGCTGGTTGGCGTCACCATTGCAGGGGTTGCTGGCGGTGCAGGAGGATGGCCAGCTGCGCGCGGCCAACCGTGTTGCGCGGCGCCTGCTGGGCCTGCCGCGTCGGGGACCGTTGCCGTTGTTGAACCTGGAAAGCGTGTTTGCCGGCGCCAGTGCCGCGCAGCGGCGGCGCCTGCTGCAACCCGGGGCGCCGCATCGGGTGCGGGTGGGCGAGGGCAGTGCGGTTTACCTGCAGCACCTGCAGGCGCCGCGCAAGGTCGCTGGCCGCAGCGCGCAACGGCCTTCAGCGGCGACGATGGATGCACCGCTGTTGCGTGATCAGCAGCGTGAAGCGGCGCGCCGTGCCGCGCAGGCGGCGGATGGCAATCTGAGCCTGGCCGCGCGCCAGCTGGGTATCTCGCGCACCACGCTGTACAAGCTGCTGCGCGGTTGACGTTGCAGTCCGCCGGGCCATGCCCGGCGGGCAGATCAATCGCGGAAATTGTTGAACTGCAGCGGCAGCTCGAACTTGCCGGCCTTGAGCACGGCGATGGCATCCTGCAGGTCATCGCGCTTCTTGCCCTGCACGCGCAGCTTGTCGCCGTTGATCTGGCTCTCCACCTTCAGCTTCGCTTCCTTCAGCGCGGCGGCGATCTTCTTGGCGATCTTCTGCTCGATGCCCTGCTTGACGGTGATCTTCTGCCGGGCCTGGGCCAGGTTGGTCTCGATGTCGCCGAACTCCAGGCTGAGCACATCGATGCCGCGCGCGGCCAGGCGTGCACGCAGGATGTCGTTCATCTGCTTGAGCTGGAATTCGGTCGGCGCGAACTGATTGATCACGTCGCCATCGCGTTCGAACTTGGCATCCACGCCCTTGAAGTCGAAGCGGGTGGCCAGTTCGCGGTTGGCTTGGTCGATGGCGTTGGTCAGCTCGTGGGTGTCGACTTCGGACACGACGTCGAAGGAAGGCATGGGCGTGGCTCCGCGGAATTCAGTGGCGGCCATTCTATCGCGGCGCCCATGCCCGGCGCCCGGCGGGGCGCGCGGTCGGCGATAATGGGGCATGAACGTGCAACGCTCCCCCTCGCGTGCGGTGGCCTGGATGGTCGCTGCGGTCGCCTGTTTTTCGCTGATGGACGCTGGCATGAAGCAGCTGTCGGCCAGCTACCCCACCCTGGAAGTGACCTTCCTGCGCGGCGCGGCCTCGTTGCCGTTCGTGCTGGTGTGGGTGCTGGTCAGTGCCGGCCCGCGCTCGCTGGTGCCGCGGCGCTGGGGCCTGCACCTGCTGCGTGGCGCGCTGGGCATGGCGATGATCGGGTGCTTCGTGTTCGCCCTGCGCGACCTGCCGCTGTCCACCGCCTACACCATCTATTTCGTTGCGCCGCTGCTGATCGCTGCACTCTCGGTACCGCTGCTCGGTGAACGGGTCGGGCCGCGGCGCTGGGTGGCCATCGGCATCGGCCTGGTTGGCGTGCTGGTGGTGCTGCGGCCGGGCGTGGATGGCTTCATCTCGGTGCCGGGGCTGATGGTGCTCGCCGCGGCCACCGCCTATGCCGTGGCTGCGATCACGGTCAGCCTGCTGACCCGCACCGATACTTCGCAGTCGATGGTGGTCTGGTTCCTGGTGATCATGGCGATCGGCGCGGGCCTGCTGGCCCTTCCCGGCTGGGTACCGCTGCAGCTGGCACATGCGCCGCTCATCGCCGGCATGGGCCTGGCCGGGGCACTGGGCCAGATCGCCCTGACCAAGGCCTTCCAGCTGGGCGAGGCGTCGATGATCGCGCCGTTGGAGTACAGCGGCCTGGTCTGGGTGATCGGTTGGGACCTGGCCTT
Source organism: Stenotrophomonas sp. SMYL89 (assembly GCF_036319985.1). Classification (NCBI taxonomy): domain Bacteria; kingdom Pseudomonadati; phylum Pseudomonadota; class Gammaproteobacteria; order Lysobacterales; family Lysobacteraceae; genus Stenotrophomonas; species Stenotrophomonas sp. SMYL89. Next base: position 43,014 of record NZ_JAWIRW010000021.1, read on the forward strand.
CTGGGGCCAGCTGCCGGACGGCTATACCTGGGTGGGTGCGGCGATCATCGTGGCGTCGGGGCTGTACCTGCTGCACCGCGAGCGGGTGAACCGGCAGGAACCGCCGAAGCCGCTTGATCATCCCTGAGCTGGGTCGGCCGGGGAATGGGGTCAGAGCCCCTGCGGGGATCCGACCCCGGGGCCGGATCCCCGCAGGGGCTCTGACCTCGGCTCAATCACCGTCACGGGCGCCTTAGAACCAAAAGGAATAACATTCTGGCCCATGGCGCGGGCGCGCGAGCGCCGGCGCTGGTAGGCTGCACGCCCCCTTCCGTCACCCAGCCGGTGAGCCACGCCCGTGATCGAGTTCCAGCGCCTGCACAAATCCTATGCCGTTGCCGGCCGCGAAGTCAGCGCGCTGCAACCGCTGGACCTGACCATCGAAGCTGGTGAGGTATTCGGCATCATCGGCCATTCCGGCGCCGGCAAGTCGACGTTGATCCGCATGATCAACCGCCTGGAAGAGCCCAGCGGTGGCCGTCTGCTGATCGGCGGCGAGGATGTCACCGCGCTGGACGCGGACGGCCTGCGCGCGCTGCGCCGGCGCATCGGCATGATCTTCCAGCACTTCAACCTGCTGTCCTCGCGCACCGTGGCCGGCAATGTGGCCTTCCCGCTGGAGCTGGCCGGCACGCCGAAAGCGGAAATCGACGCGCGTGTGGCCGAGCTGCTGCAGACCGTTGGCCTGGAAGCGCATGCGCAGAAGTACCCGGCACAGCTGTCCGGCGGACAGAAGCAGCGCGTGGGCATTGCGCGTGCGCTGGCGACCCGTCCGCAGATCCTGCTGTGCGACGAGGCGACCAGTGCGCTTGACCCGCAGACCACCGCGTCTGTGCTGTCGCTGCTGTCGAAGATCAATCGCGAGCTGGGCCTGACCATCGTGCTGATCACCCATGAGATGGATGTGATCCGCCGCGTCTGCGACCGCGTGGCCGTGCTCGACGCCGGCCAGATGGTCGAGACCGGGCCGGTCACCCGCGTGTTCCTGCACCCGCAGCACCCGACCACGCGCCGGTTCGTCAGCGAATCGGAGCATGTGGACGAGGGCGCGCTGCACCGCGATTTCGACGTGGTCGGGGGCCGCATCGTGCGCCTGACCTTCCTCGGCGGCGACACCTACGAACCCCTGCTCGGCAGCGTCGCGCGGCAGACCGGGGTCGACTACAACATCCTGTCCGGCCGTATCGACCGGATCAAGGACACCCCGTATGGCCAGCTGGTGGTCGCCCTGGTGGGCGGCGACCAGTCCGCCGCGCAGGCCGCGTTCGTGGCCGCCGGCGTGCATGTTGAGGAGCTGCGTCGATGATCATCGCTACTGCCGGCGGCTTCTTCCGCCACCTGGATGCGGGCAAGTGGGCCGACATCGGCCAGGCCACCATCGACACGTTGCTGATGCTGCTCGGTTCGCTGCCGCTGACCCTGGCCATCGGCCTGCCGCTGGGTGTGCTGCTGTACCTGTTCGGCGCACCGCAGATGAAGCGCCGGCCGTTCGCCTATGGCGTGCTGGCGCTGGTGGTGAACCTGCTGCGTTCGGTGCCCTTCATCATCCTGATGATCGTGCTGATCCCGGTCACCCTGCTCCTGATGGGAACCTCGCTGGGCGTGCGCGGTGCGATCGTGCCGCTGGTGATCGGCGCGGCACCATTCTATGCGCGCTTGGTCGAGACCGCGCTGCGTGAAGTCGACCGGGGCGTGATCGAGGCGACCCAGGCGATGGGCGCCACCACCTGGCAGCTGGTCACCCGCGTGCTGCTGCCCGAAGCGCGCCCCGGCCTGATTGCCGGTGCGACGGTCACCACCGTGGCGCTGATTGGTTTCACGGCGATGGGCGGCGCGATCGGTTCCGGTGGCCTCGGCGACCTGGCGTTCCGCGATGGCTACCAGCGCTCGCACACCGACGTGGCCCTGGTCACGGTGGTCCTGCTGCTGATCCTGGTGCAGCTGCTGCAGATGCTCGGCGACCGCCTGGTCGCGCATTACAGCCGCAAATGACGCGGCGCCCCGTGCTGCCCCGGCGTCGCCCGGTGCATCGCGGCAGCCGGCCAGCGGCCGGCTCTAACCCATTGTCTGGAAACGGTAGTGCCGGCCGCTGGCCGGCTATTCCACATGCGGTCAACGCACGTTCGGCACTTCGTAGCCCAGCTTGCCGACCTGCTCGGGGTGCTGCGGCACGCGCTTGAGCTTGTCGGTGTTCACGCCGTACTCGTCGCGCAGGCGCTCGGCCAGCTCCTTGTAGAGGCCTTTGTCCATGTCCGGGGTGCGCGAGAAGATCCAGGCCATCTCACGGCCGGGGTAGCCGATCAGCGCCCAGGAATAATCCGGTGCCACTTCCAGCACCCGCGAATGGGTCGGCACGACGCGGTAGAACCAGGTACGCCAGCCGTGGTTGCCGCTGTCCGGGTCGACGCTGGCGCGGGCACGCACTTCCTGCAGCGGTTCGCCGAAGCCATCACGGTAGCGGTAGGTGATGCCGACCTTGTGTGCGTCGCGCAGTTCGTACTCGTTGACGCTGGCGACATGGCCACGTTCGATGAAGTTCGGCACGCGGCCGATCACGTACCAGGTGCCCATGAAGCGCTTCAGGTCGATCGGTGCGTCCAGGGCAGCCGCACCAGAGGCGCTGGTACGGGGCGACGGCGGCTCACTGGCGGCCACGGCGGGGCCGGCCAGGGAAAGGGCCAGCAGCGCGGCGCAGAGCGGGCGGATCGAAGTCATGCGGGAGCGGGCTCCAGTGGGCTTGCACGCGCATGGTCGACTGTGTGCACGCGATCCGTCAATGGTGTCGCAACCTGTGAGAAGGGCCTTGCCCAAGCTGTGTTGCATTGTCCACCGGAGAAGCCCCATGAACGCTCGTTCCGTTCGTCGCCCTGCAACTGAACGCGTCATCATTGAACGCGCCCATCCGCGCCTGCTGCGCAGCGTGCGTCAGGTCGCTCTGGCCGGCCTGGCGCTGGTACTGGTCTGGCCAGCCGCGCGTGGCAGCAACGCCTGGCTGGGCTGGCTGCCGATGTGGCTGGTGGGCATGCCGCTGGTGGCCTGGTGGGCGCTGCTGCGCTTCCCTGCGCCGCGCCTGTCGTGGTTGCGGCTGGCCCGTCGCACCGGTGGACAGGCGCGACGCCGCGGCCGTGGCGCCGTCCGTGGTGGCCGCCGTAGCTCGACCGCCGCGGCCTGACCTTCGACACGGGGGCGGCTGCAGCGATCCATGCTAGCGTTCCACGGCTTATGACTGCCTGGAGCTGCAATGTCTCGACTCGCTTCCGCCTGCCTGTTGGCCGGCATGATGACCGCTGCCTCGGTGGGGACCGCCGTGGCCGCTGAAGACACCGATCGCTACGCCTGGCTGGAGGACGTCACCGGCGACAAGCCGCTGTCCTGGGTCAAGGAACAGAACGCCAAGTCCGAAGCGCGCCTGGCGCAGACCCCGGCTTTCAAGCAGATGGAGACCAGCATCCGCGAGGTGCTCGACTCCGACGCCAAGATTCCCGCCGTGCAGAAGATCGGCGACTACTACTACAACTTCTGGAAGGACCAGCAGCACGAGCGCGGCCTGTGGCGGCGCACCACGCTGGCCGAGTACCGCAAGGCCTCGCCGCAGTGGGAAACCGTGCTCGACCTGGATGCGCTGAACAAGGCCGAGGGCGAGAACTGGGTCTGGCACGGCGCCGACTGCCTGCGCCCGGACTACAGCCGCTGCCTGATCGCGCTGTCGCGCGGTGGTGCCGATGCCGACGTCACCCGCGAATTCGATCTATCCAGCAAGAGCTGGATCAAGGACGGCTTCTTCCGTCCCGAGTCGAAGGGTGGCCTGAACTGGATCGATCGCGACACCGTGTTCGTCTACACCGACTTCGGTGCCGGCTCGATGACCACCTCCGGCTACCCGCGCGTGGCCAAGCTGTGGAAGCGTGGTACGCCGATGGCCTCCGCCAGCGTGGTGTATGAAGGCAAGCCGGAAGACATGTACATCGCGGCGATGCACGATGACACTCCGGGCTTCGAACGCAACCTGGTCAGCCGCACGCTGGCGTTCTACAACAACGAGATCTACCTGCGCGGCGACGATGGCACGCTGACCAAGATCGACGCGCCGAACTCGGCCGAGAAGGGCCTGCACAAGCAGTGGCTGACCCTGGAGCTGCGTGATCCGTGGACCGTGGGTGGCAAGACCTATGCGTCCGGTTCGCTGCTGGCGACCAGGCTGGATGACTTCCTGGCCGGCAAGCGCGAGTTCGACGTGTTGTTCACCCCGACTGCGACCACCTCGCTGGCCGGCGCCACCTGGACCAAGAGCCATCTGGTGCTGAACGTGCTGGATGACGTCAAGAACCGCCTGTCGGTGCTGACCCCGGGCGCCAATGGCTGGCAGACCAGCCGCTTCGTCGGCGCGCCGGCCTTCGGCACGCTGGGCGTGTCCGCGGTCGACAGCAACGACAGCGACGCGGTGTGGCTGACCGCCACCGACTACCTGACCCCGACCACCCTGGCGCTGGCCGAGATCGGACAGGCCCCGGAAACGCTGAAGACCATGCCGGCCTTCTTCGATGCCAAGGGCAAGGTGATCGAGCAACACTTCGCCACCAGCAAGGACGGAACCCGCGTGCCGTACTTCGTGGTGCACGACAAGGCGATGAAGCTGGACGGCTCCAACCCGACCCTGCTGTATGGCTACGGTGGTTTCGAAATCTCGCTGACCCCGGGCTACTCCGGTGGCATGGGCCGCGCCTGGCTGGAGAAGGGCGGCGTGTACGTGGTTGCCAACATCCGTGGCGGCGGCGAGTACGGCCCGCGCTGGCACCAGGCGGCGCTGAAGCAGAACCGCCACAAGGCCTATGAAGACATGGCCGCCGTGGCACGCGATCTGGTCAAGCGCAAGATCACCACCGCCAAGCACCTGGGTGTGCAGGGCGGCAGCAATGGTGGCCTGCTGACCGGGAACATGCTGACCCAGTACCCGGAGCTGTTCGGTGCGGTGGTGGTGCAGGTGCCGCTGCTGGACATGAAGCGCTACAGCCACCTGCTGGCCGGTGCGTCGTGGATGGCCGAGTACGGCAACCCGGATACCAGCGACTGGGAGTTCATCAAGACCTTCTCGCCGTACCACCTGTTCGACGCGAAGAAGAACTACCCGCCGGTGCTGTTCACCACCTCCACCCGCGATGACCGCGTGCACCCGGGCCATGCCCGCAAGATGGCGGCGAAGATGATCGACGCCGGCAAGGACGTGACCTACTACGAGAACATCGAAGGTGGCCACGGCGGCGCAGCCAACAACGCGCAGGCCGCACACATGTCGGCGCTGGCCTACAGCTTCCTGTGGGAACGCCTCGGCGGTAAGTAAGCAGAACGGAAAACGCCGCCCCAGGGCGGCGTTTTCCGTTATCGGGTAGCGGGGGGGGGGGGGGGCGGCGCGGGGGGCCGCGGGGGCGGGGGCCCCCGCCCCGGGGCGCGCCCCCGCGGGCCGGGGGGGGCGGGGGCGGGGCGCCGCGCCCCCCCCCCCCCGCTACCGGAAATGCTTCAACCCGCGCGCGATCCGCTCCACCGCCTCCTGCAACCGCGGCACTTCCTGCGTGTAGGCCAACCGCACGTGCTGGTTCGCACGGTGGAAGCCGAAATCCAGCCCCGGCGTGAATGCCACGTGCTCGGTTTCCAGGAAATGGGCGCAGAACGCCTGCGCGTCACCGGTGAATGCGCTGACATCGGCGTACAGGTAGAACGCACCCTGCGGCTCGACTTCGATGCGGAAGCCCAGTTCACGCAATGCCGGCAGGAGGAAATCGCGGCGCTGGCGGAAGGCTTCGCGACGCTGCTCGAAGATCGCCATCGCTTCCTCGCTGAAACACGCCAGTGCGGCATGCTGGGCGATGCTCGAGGCGCTGATGTACAGGTTCTGCGCCAGCTTCTCCAGGTCCGGCACCGCCGCCGGCGGTGCCACCAGCCAGCCCAGCCGCCAGCCGGTCATGCCGAAGTACTTGGAAAAACTGTTCAGTACGAATGCGCTGTCGTCCACCTGCAGCACGCTGGGTGCATCCAGGCCGTAGGTCAGGCCGTGGTAGATCTCGTCCACCACCAGGTGGCCGCCGCGCGCGTGCAGGGTCTGCGACAGGGCTGCCAGTTCGTCGGCGGAGAGCACGGTGCCGGTGGGGTTGGCCGGCGAGGCGACCAGCGCGCCGACGCTGTCGGCATTCCAGTGCTGTTCGACCAGCGACGGAGTGAGTTGATAGGCGGTCTCCGGCCCGACCGGCACCAGCTGCGCGCCGCCTTCCACCAGGCGCAGGAAGTGGCGGTTGCACGGATAGCCGGGGTCGGCCAGCAGCCAGTGGCGGCCGGGGTCGACCAGCAGGCTGCTGGCCAGCAGCAGCGCCCCGGAGCCGCCAGGGGTGACCAGGATGCGCTCGGGGTCGATGTCCAGCCCGTAGTGGCTGCGATAGAAGCCGCTGATTGCCTGGCGCAGGGCCGGCAGGCCACGTGCGGCGGTGTAGCGTGTATGGCCGGCGGCCAGTGCGGCCTGTCCGGCACGCACGATCGGTTCGGCGGTGGTGAAGTCCGGTTCGCCGATCTCCAGGTGGATCACATCGTGGCCCGCCTGTTCCAGCGCCTGGGCGCGGGCCAGCAGGGACATCACGTGGAACGGGGCGATTTCATGGCTGCGCCGGCTGTAGCCCGGCGTGTGGGGCAGGGTGCTCATGCGCCCATGGTACGCCGCGCGCTGGGGTCGGATCCCTTTTGCACGCAAAAGGGCTCTGACCCCAGCAGGAGCCGCACCATGACGATCCGCAGGGTTGCCGCATCGCCGCGATTGGGGTCAGATCCCTTTTCGGGAAAAGGGATCTGACCCCGTCGAAGACCATTGCATTGATGCGCCTGGAGCCTTATTTCATGAAACCTACCCTCTGCCTGTTGCTTGCCAGCCTGATGACCACCACTGCCAACGCCGCCCCCCTGCCTGTTCCGCCGGATGCCGCCAAGCACCCGCATGTGGTCAAGGCGCCGTTCGGCGCGACCCGCAGCGATGACTACTACTGGCTGCGCGACGACAAGCGCGAGAACAAGGACATGCTGGCCTACCTGCAGGCCGAGAATGCCTATGCCGACCAGCTGCTGGCACCGCTGAAGCCACTGGAAGACACCCTGTACAAGGAGATCGTCGGCCGCATCAAGCAGGACGATTCCAGCGTGCCGGCGCGTGAGCGCGGCTACTGGTACTACAGCCGCTTCGAGACCGGCCAGGACTACCCGATCCATGCGCGCCGCAAGGGCAGCATGGACGCGGCCGAAGAAGTCCTGCTGGACGTCAATGCGATGGCTGCCGGCAAGGGCTACTTCAGCGTCGGCTCGATGGAAGTGAGTCAGGACAACCAGCTGCTGGCCTGGGCCGATGATGACGTCGGTCGCCGCCAGTACACGATCCGCTTCAAGGACCTGGCCACCGGCAAGGTGCTGCCCGACGTGATCACCGGCAGCTCCGGCGACCTGGTCTGGGCCGACGACAACCGCACCGTGCTGTACGTCGAGAACGATCCGGAAACGTTGCTGACCGTGCGCGTGAAGAAGCACGTGCTGGGCACCCCGGCCAGCGCCGACACCGTCGTCTACGAGGAGAAGGACGACAGCTTCTACATGGGCATCGGCCGCACCCGCGACGATCGCTTCATCACCATCGGCGTGCACAGCACGGTGTCCTCGGAAGAGCGATATGCACCCGCCAGCGACCCGACCACCTTCACCGTGCTGGCGCCGCGCCAGCGCGACGTCGAGTACGACGCCGACCACTACGATGGCCGCTGGGTGATCCGCACCAACGACGGTGCGAAGAACTTCAAGCTGGTCACCGCACCCACCGATGCCACCTCGCGCGCGCAGTGGAAGGACTGGATCGCGCATGACGATGCCGTGTTGATCGAGGGCTTCGAACTGTTCGACAGCTACACCGCCATCGCCGAACGTTCCGAAGGCCTGGAGCGCATCCGCCTGCTTTTCAAGGACGGCCGCAGCGACTACGTGAAGGCCGATGAGCCGGCGTATTCGATGGGCCTGGGCGACAATACCGAAGCCGACACGCCGTGGCTGCGTTACATCTACACCTCGATGACCACCCCGACCACGGTGTTCGAACTGAATACCGCCACCGGTGAGCGTCGCCAGCTGAAGGTGCAGCCGGTGATCGGCTATGACGCGTCGAAGTACGAAACCGACCGCGTCTGGATCACCGCGCGCGATGGCGTGAAGGTGCCGGTGTCGCTGGTCTACCGCAAGGGCTACAAGAAGGACGGCAAGGGCGCGCTGTTCCAGTACGCCTATGGCAGCTACGGCATGTCGATGGACCCGTACTTCAACCAGACCGCGGTGAGCCTGCTCGACCGTGGCGTGGTGTATGCCATTGCCCACATCCGTGGTGGCCAGGAAATGGGCCGCGACTGGTACGAGAACGGCAAGCTGCTGCACAAGCAGAACACCTTCAACGACTTCATCGACGTCACCCGTGCCCTGGTGGCGCAGGGCTGGGCGGCGAAGGATCGCGTGGCGGCATCCGGAGGCAGTGCCGGTGGCCTGCTGATGGGCGCGGTAGCCAACCAGGCGCCGCAGGACTACCGCGTGATGGTGGCGCAGGTGCCGTTCGTCGACGTGGTCACCACCATGCTCGACCCGACCATTCCGCTGACCACCAACGAGTACGACGAGTGGGGCAACCCGGAGCAGAAGCCGTACTACGACTACATGCTGTCCTACTCGCCCTACGACAACGTGAAGAAGCAGGCCTATCCGGCGCTGTTCGTGGGCACCGGCCTGTGGGATTCGCAGGTGCAGTACTGGGAACCGGCCAAGTGGGTGGCCAAGCTGCGTGACGACAACACCGGCCATTACCCGATCCTGTTCCGCACCAACATGGAAGCCGGCCACGGCGGCAAGTCGGGGCGCTTCCAGCGTTACCGCGAGCTGTCCGAGTCGTACGCGTTCGTGCTGCAGCAGCTGGGCATCGCCCAGCCGTGATCGCGACAGGGTGCCGGGCACTGCCGGGCACCCTGAACCGGTATCCTTGCGGCCATGAGCGCGCCAGATCCTTCCGCCCCACGCGACGCCACCACGCCACCGCGCGTGGTGCGTTTCCGCTGGGCGTGGTGGCTGCTGGCCTACGTCAGCCTTGGCACCGGCATCGTCGGCATCTTCGTGCCGGGCCTGCCGACCACCGTATTCATCCTGATTTCGGCCTGGGCCGCTTCGCGCGGCTCCGAGCGCCTGCACACCTGGCTGCTGCAGCATCCGCGCTTCGGTCCGGCCATCGCCAACTGGCAGGCGCACGGGGCGGTCAGCCGCTACGGCAAGTGGATGGCCACGATCACGATGGCGGTATGTGCCGGCATCATGCTGTGGTGCGTGCCGATCGCCTGGGTGAAGTGGTTCTCGATCGGCAGCATGACCGTGGTGGCGATCTGGCTGTGGACCCGGCCGTTGCCACCGTCGGAGGGCTGAACATGGCCCGCCAGCGGCCCCCATGGGGGCGGCAAGGGGTAGAGTCGACTGTTAGTCGACTATCGCGCGCAGCGCGGGGTTTTCGCTATCTGATCGAAGAGCAGTCGACTAACAGTCGACTCTACCTACCGCTCAGCCGCCAATGGCTATACTCGGGGCATGAAGACCCCCCATCGAAACGCCATCCTGATTCCGCTGGCAGCGGCCTCGCTGCTGTTCCTCGCCGCCTGCGGCAACAAGGGCCCGCTGGTACTGCCGCAGAAGCCGGTGCCGGTGGAAGAGACCGTTGAACCCGTTGCCGAGCCCGCGACCGAAGCGACCCCGGCGGAGACCCAGGGCAGCGGCACGCCGGCCACGACCGTGGACCCGGCTGCACCGACCACCCAACCGGCGCCTGCGCCTGCGAAGAAGGTGGGCGGCGGGAATGAGTAAGGCCGGTTCCAAGGCGCTGCGCTTCAGCAAGATGCATGGCGCGGGCAATGATTTCGTAGTGATCGACCTGCGTGGCGGCACTGCGCCGCCCACGCCTGAACTGGCCGCGCGCCTGGCCGACCGCCACACTGGCGTCGGCTGCGATCAGATCCTGACCATCGAAGCACCGCGCGCGGAAGGCTCGGTGGCGTCCTACCGCATCTGGAATGCCGACGGTTCCAACTCCGAGCAGTGCGGCAACGGCGCGCGCTGCATCGCGGCCTGGCTGGTGCGCGAGGGCAGTGCGCAGGGCGATGCATTCGTCATCGACAGCCCGTTGGCCAGCCACGAAGTGAAGGTGCTGGGCGAGGGCCAGTTCGCGGTAACCATGGGCGTGCCTGCCTTCGAGCCGGCCAACGTGCCGCTGATGGGCTTCGCCCACGCGCGTGAGGAATACCTGCTGCCGTTGCAGGGGGAAAGCGTGCGATTTGCCGCGGTGTCGATGGGCAACCCGCATGCGGTGATCGAAGTGGGCCTGATCGATGCTGCGCCGGTCGAGCGCGTCGGTGCGCTGCTGCAGCAGCATGCATCGTTCCCGCGCTCGGTGAACGTGGGTTTCGCCCAGGTGATGGGCCCGGCGCATGCGCGTCTGCGTGTGAATGAGCGCGGCGTCGGTGAAACCCTGGCTTGTGGCAGCGGTGCCTGTGCCGCTGCGGTGACCCTGATGCAGCGTGGCCGCCTGCAGCGTGACGCGCGCATCAGCCTGCCCGGTGGTGACCTGCGCATCCAGTGGCCGGGCGATGGCCAGCCGGTAGTGATGGCCGGCCCGACCGCATTCGTCTTCGAAGGGGAGTGGATCGCATGACCGAAACCGTCGACAAGCTCGGAGCCCATGAAGTCGCTGCCTGGTTGCGGCGTCATCCGGGCTTCCTCAAGCAGTTCCCGGACCTGGCCCTGACCCTGGTGGTGCCGCGTGACGACGGTCCGACCGCGTCGCTGGCCAGCTACCAGCTGGAAGTGCTGCGCGAGAAGAACCGCGAGCTGGCACGACGGTTGGCCGATCTGGGCGCCACCGCCCAGATCAATGAACGCCTGGCAGTGCGCACGCATCAGCTGACCCTGGCACTGATGAAGCAGGACAACGCCGCCGATACCCTGCGTGCGATGGCCGCCTCGCTGCAGGAAGATTTCGCCGGGGACCTGGTACGGCTGGTGGTGCACACGCCGGTGGCCGGGCTGGAGCAGGCCGACTGGCTGCAGGTGATCGCCGCCGATGATCCGCAGCTGGGCCCGTTCCGCGACTGCCTGAAGGACGGCGAGCCGATCTGTGGCCGCCTGCAGCCGGAAAAGAACGCCGTGCTGTATGGCGTGCGCAGCGAGGAGGTGCAGACCACCGCACTGCTGCCGCTGCCGGGCGTGGGCCTGATCGCGGTCGGCAGCCACGATCCGAACCGCTTCTATCCGGGCATGGGCACGCTGTTCCTGCGCATGATGGGCGATGCCCTGGTCGCCGGCCTGAAGCGCTTCGCGGGCTGAGCAGGACATCACGACGATGAGCGCGGTACAGGCCTTCCTGCAGCACCTGCAGGTGGAGCGGCGGATGTCGGCGCATACGCTCGACGCCTACCGCCGCGACCTGGATGCGCTCTCGGTCTGGGCCGAGCCGCGTGGCGTGGCGGTGGAGGCACTCGATGCCGACGCGCTGCGCCAGTTTGTTGCCGATGAGCATCGCCGTGGCCTGTCCGCGAAGAGCCTGCAGCGCCGGTTGTCGGCGTGCCGGAGCTTCTATGCCTGGCTGCTCAAGCACGGGCGCATCGAGGTCAGCCCGGCGGCGACGCTGAAGGCACCGCGCGCACCGCGCCGGTTGCCACAGGTCCTCGACGCCGACGAAGCCGTGCAGCTGGTCGAGCTGGAGCCGGAAGGCGAGCTCGGCCGCCGCGACCGCGCGCTGCTGGAACTGTTCTACTCCTCCGGCCTGCGCCTGAGCGAAGTCTGCGCGCTGACCTGGCGCGACCTGGATTTCGCCAGTGGCCTGGTCAACGTGCTGGGCAAGGGCAATCGCCAACGCCGCGTGCCGTTCGGCCGGCCGGCGCGCGAAGCGCTGCAGGCGTGGCGCACGGAGAGTGGTGGTGGCCCGGCCTCGCCGGTGTTTCCCGGCCGCAACGGGCCGATCAGCCAACGCGCGGTGCAGATCCGCATCCGCCAGCTGGCGCAACGCCAGGGCCTGTTCAAGCACGTGCACCCGCACATGCTGCGGCACAGTTTCGCCAGCCATATCCTGGAATCGTCCGGTGACCTGCGTGGCGTGCAGGAACTGCTTGGCCATGCGGACATCGCCACCACGCAGATCTATACCCACCTCGACTTCCAGCACCTGGCCAAGGTCTACGACGCCGCGCATCCGCGCGCGAAGCGTCGACGCAGCAACGAGGGCAGCGGAGAAAGCTGAACGTTGCCCCTGCGGCAGGCGGTCGCGGGTGGCTTGAAGGGCGCAGCGCAGTCCCCACCTCTGGTTCTGTCACCCCGGAGGCATCATGGACCCCAGTCAGAACCCCAACGTTTTCCACGCCACCACCATCGTCTGCGTCCGTCGCGGCGAGCACGTGGCCATTGCCGGCGACGGCCAGGTCACGCTGGGCCACACCGTGATGAAGGGCAATGCGCGCAAGGTGCGCCGCCTCGGCCGTGATGGCCAGGTGCTGGCCGGCTTTGCCGGTGCCGCCGCCGACGCCTTCACCCTGTTCGAGCTGTTCGAGGCCAAGCTGGAAAAGCACGGCCAGCTGCAGCGTGCAGCGGTCGAGCTGGCCAAGGATTGGCGCACCGAGCGCCGCCTGGGCAAGCTCGAAGCCCTGCTGGCAGTGGCTGACAAGGAAACCTCGCTGATCATCAGCGGCACCGGCGATGTGATCGAGCCGGAGGACGGCATCATCGCCATCGGTTCCGGCGGTTCGTATGCCCTTTCGGCTGCGCGTGCGCTGATGGCACACACCGAGCTGGATGCACGCACCATCGCCAGCGAGGCGATCGGCATCGCCGGTGACATCTGCATCTACACCAACCGCAACGTGGTGGTCGAGGAGCTTTGACCGCTCTTCTGTAGTGCCGAGCCATGCTCGGCAGGGCTGCCCGTCAGCCGAGCATGGCTCGGCTCTACATGCATCTGAATTCGTGAGCACAACCATGCCGAAGATCGAAGTTTCCTCCGCCACCATGACCCCGCGCGAGATCGTGCAGGAACTGGACCGGCACATCGTGGGCCAGCACGACGCCAAGCGCGCGGTGGCCATTGCCCTGCGCAACCGCTGGCGTCGCATGCAGCTGGTGCCGGAGCTGCGCAATGAAGTGATGCCGAAGAACATCCTGATGATCGGCCCCACCGGCGTCGGCAAGACCGAGATCGCGCGTCGCCTGGCCACGCTGGCCAACGCGCCGTTCGTGAAGGTCGAAGCGACCCGCTTCACCGAAGTCGGCTACGTCGGCAAGGATGTCGAGCAGATCATCCGTGACCTGGCCGATACCGCAGTGAAGCTGTACCGCGAACAGGCCAAGGTGCGCGTGCGTACCCAGGCCGAAGAACGCGCCGAAGACCGCATCCTCGATGCGCTGCTGCCGCGCCGCAGCGGTGGCATCGGCTTCGATCCGGAAGTCGCCCGCAACGAACCGTCGGCGCAGGACAACGAGACCCGCATCAAGTTCCGCAAGATGCTGCGCAACGGTGAGCTGGACGAGCGCGAGATCGAACTCGACCTGACCGCCAATGTCAGCATGGACATCATGACCCCGCCGGGCATGGAGGAAATGGGCCAGCAGCTGAAGTCGATGTTCGCCAACCTCGGCGGTGGCGCCAAGGCGCACAAGCGCACGCTGACCATCAAGGCCGCGCGTCCGCTGCTGATCGAGGAAGAGGCCGGCAAGCTGGTCAACGAAGACGACATCCGCACCGCGGCGATCGAGGCCTGCGAGCAGCACGGCATCGTGTTCATCGACGAGATCGACAAGGTTGCCAAGCGTGGTGACAACGTGGGTGGTGGCGATGTGTCGCGCGAAGGTGTGCAGCGCGATCTGCTGCCGCTGGTGGAAGGCTCCAACGTGTCCACCAAGTACGGCACGATCAAGACCGACCACATCCTGTTCATCGCCTCCGGTGCGTTCCACCTGGCCAAGCCCAGCGATCTGATTCCGGAGCTGCAGGGCCGCTTCCCGATCCGCGTCGAGCTGGGCGCGCTGAGCAAGGGTGACTTCGTGCGCATCCTGACCGAGCCGAAGGCCGCGTTGACCAAGCAGTACGAAGCACTGCTGGCTACCGAAGGCGTCAAGGTCAGCTTCACCGCCGACGCCATTGAGCGCCTGGCCGAGATCGCCTTCCAGGTGAACGAGCGCCAGGAGAACATCGGTGCCCGTCGCCTTCACACCGTGCTGGAACGCCTGTTGGATTCGCTCAGCTACGAGGCACCGGACCGCGACGGCGAGACCCTGGCCATCGACAGCGCCTACGTCGATGCGCACCTGGGTGAGCTGGTGCAGGATCCGGACCTGAGCCGCTACATCCTGTAACGTCCGACGGGGTCGGATCCCTCTCCGTTGCGAGGGGCTCCGACCCCACCCACTGCAACAGAAAAGGCCGCCGAAAGGCGGCCTTTTTGTTGTTGGTCAGTGCGGGTGCCTGACGCGGTAGGCCTGTAGCACCTGATCGATCACTGCGCTGGTGCGCGCGGCGCTGATGCCGGTCGACGGTGAGCGCCCGTTGCCACGCAGCTCGTCCACGATGGAAGCGATCAAAGGCTGCTGGACCGACGGCGGGTTCGGAATATCGAACGCCTGCACGCCGGCATCGGTGTCCAGCACGACCGGAACGTCTTCGAAGGTGGCAAAGCGCAGCTGCCCGCGGTCGCCGGTGATCTCCACCTCATCCTGGCGGCGGAAGGCGCAGAAGCTCCATTGCGCGATGCCGTGCGCGCCGTTGCCGGTACGGAAGCACACCGAGACACTGTCCTCGGCGGCGTAGGCACCGGTCAGCGAACTGGCCAGGCCATGGACATCGATCAAAGGCCCCAGCAGATGGTCGAGCAGATCCAGCGTGTGCGAGCCCAGATCGACGAACAGGCCGCCACCGGAGATCGCGGGATTGGTCCGCCAGAAGTCCGGTGACGCTGCCTGCATCGAGTGTGGCCGGTGCAGGCTGGCGCGCACGCTGCGCGGTGTGCCGATCGCGCCGCTGTCCAGCAGCTGTTTCACCTTCGCGAAGCGGGGCAGGGCACGGCGGTAGTAGGCCACGAACACCGGCACGCCGCTGCGGGCACTGGCCGCGATGATGCGCTGGCACTCGCCATGGTCCATGGCCATCGGCTTTTCGATGTAGACCGGCTTGCTCACTGCAATCGCCTGCAGCGCATAGTGCATGTGCGTGGAGGGGGGCGTTGCAACGTAGATCGCGTTCACTTCCGGATCGGCGATGAGCGCATCGGCATCCGCGTACCAGCGGGGAACCCCGTGGCGTCGCGCGTAGTCTTCAGCCAGTGCCGCATTGCGGCGCATCACTGCCGCTACCCGTGAGCCCGGCGTGCTGGCCAGGGCCGGGCCACTCTTTTTCTCGGTGACGCTGCCGCACCCGACGAAGCCCCACACCACGTTGTCCAGGATCATGGGGCTGTCCTCAGATGGGCGCGGCGGTGGCGGCAGCAGCGCTGCTCACGCTTCGGGCAGCGGCTCGGGCACGGTGCCGGGCACGAACACGCCGTCCTTCACGTAGGCGGCCAGGGTCATGTCCAGTGCGAGCATGCCATCGCGCTTGAGGTCCATCAGTTCCGGTTCGACCATCGCGCCGTGCAGCACGCCCAGCACGGTGGCGTGCAGCATGCGTGCGGCGATCTTCGGATCGGCGCCTTCGCGCAGCTGGCCCAGATCGCGGGCGCGGCGCAGGGCGCGCTCCATCCGTTCCAGTCCGTCGCGGAAGCCGGCCTGCTGCAGCTCGGTCAGCACCTTGGTGTCGGCCGAGGCATCGCTGCGCAGCATGATCTCCATGGTCTTGCGCAGGCGCTCGTCCTCGGACAGTTCGATGAACGAGTGGATCATCACCGCGCGCAGGTCGTGCACCGGGGTGTCGCGCTGGTCGGTCGAGGTGCGCTCCAGTTCCTGCATGAAGGGCAGGTGCACGCGCTCGACGATCGCGGCCAGCACCTCGCTCTTGTTCTTGAAGTGCCAGTAGACCGCGCCGCGGGTGTAGCCGGCGCGGGCACCGATCATCTCCAGCGTGGTACGGGCCACGCCGTGTTCATGGAAGCAGGCTTCGGCGGCGTCAAGGATGCCTTCCCGGGTTGCCTGGGTGTCCTCTTTGGTCTTGCGGGCCATGGATGGGTACGAGTGCGGGTGAAACGTGGCTGAATTGTACCGGTTTACAAACAAACAAGCATGTATGTATATTTCGTTCCCATCATTCCCGTCGTGTGCGTGGCAGGCCTGTCCGGCTCCCGCGCCACCCGGGTGGGCGCGATCTGCGGGGTTTCACCGGAACAGGGGAAAGCCGTTGTATCAGCGTCTTCTGAGATTCCTTCCTCCAAGAGCCTTTCCGTCATGTTGCTGAGCCGAATCCGACCCTTTGCACTGTCGCTGGCGATCGCCGCGACCGTGGCTGCCTGCGGCGGCCAACCCCAGGCCCCCGAGCAGGGCCCGGGTGACGTCACTGTGGTCACGCTGAAGCCCGAGACCGTGGGCCTGACCCGCGAACTGCCGGGCCGTACCAATGCCTTCCTGGTCGCCGAAGTGCGCCCGCAGGTCAACGGCATCGTCGCCAAGCGCCTGTTCACCGAGGGCGGCATGGTCAAGGCCGGCGAGCCGCTGTACCAGATCGAGGACGCCAGCTACCGCGCCCAGGCCAACAGCGCCCGCGCCCAGCTGGCCCGTGCCGAAGCCACCGCCAACGCTGCCCGCCTCAGCGCCAAGCGCATCACCGAGCTGGCCAAGGTCGACGCGGTCAGCCAGCAGGATCTGGAAAACGCCGTGGCCGCGCAGAAGCAGGCCGAGGCCGACGTCGGTGCCGCCAAGGCCTCGCTGGACGCGGCCAACGTCACCTTGGGCTATGCCCGCATCACCGCGCCGATCAGCGGCCGCATCGGCAAGTCCAGCGTCACCCAGGGTGCGCTGGTCAGCGCCGGCCAGGCCAATGCACTGGCCACCGTGCAGCAGCTGGACCCGATCTACGT
>NZ_JAWIRW010000022.1:0-57572 GCF_036319985.1 Stenotrophomonas sp. SMYL89
TGGGTTGGCAGGACCGTTGGCGCCATGGATGGCGCCATCGAGCCCCCAAGGACGGGTTTACGGCGTGTCCTGCCAACCCACACCGCCCCGCCAAACCACGGAATCCAGCTCTGGCTCTGGCTTTGGCCGTTGCATTGAGCAGGTGCAGGGCTGCAAGCCCTGCCGAACACCCCCTACTTCCGCGGCAGGTAGGTCACCAGTGACAAATCGTGCCGGCTCTCCGGTACCAGCGCCACGTACTGCAGGTCCAGCAACCCACGCGTGGGATGGTTCAACTTCTTCGCACCTTCATCGAACCGCCGCACGTCGTGCTCCGGCCACCACTGGCGGAACTCCTCACTATGCGCGGCGAGATCCTCCACCAACGCCAGGAACGGCGCCTTGTCCGGCGCCTGCGCCATCGCCGCGCGGAAGCCGGCCAGCAGGCCGCGGGTCATTTCTTCCCAGTTGAGGATCAGCGTACGGTACGGCGGGTACAGGAACATCAGCCGCAGCGTGTTGCGCTCATGCGGTGCCAGCTGGCTGTAGTCCACGAACAGGTCGGCGATGGCCGGGTTCCAGGCCAGGATGTCGAAGCGGGTATTGCGCACATACGCCGGGATCGGCTGCATCGCTTCCACCAGCTGGCGCAGGCCGTCGGTCACGCTCTCGTCCGGTGATTCCAGCGGCACGCCATAGCCGGACAACGCGAACGCATAGGCACGCTCGTCATCGCTCATGCGCAGCACCTGCGCCAGCCGCTCCAGCACCTCGGGCGAGGCGCGCACTTCACGGCCCTGCTCGATCCAGGTGTACCAGCTGACGCTGACCCCGATGGCCAGGGCGACTTCCTCGCGCTTCAGTCCCGGGGTCCGCCGGCGCCCGGCCGGCAGGCCGAGCGTGGCAGGGTCGACACGGGCGCGGCAGGCCTTGAGGAAGCCGCCGAGTTCCTTGCGTTCACTTTCGCTGCGCATCATCGGCCCGTCCTGCCCTATGTAGCGTCGAGCCATGCTCGACGCATCTGCTACTGCGCCAACAGCAGCCGAGCATGGGCTCGGCTCTACCGGAAGCGCGATCAGCCACCCTCGGCGTTGCGCGCGAGGGTGACGATCTCAGCGCACGCGCGTCGATCAGGCATCGACGCGTTTGGAGCCCACGGCCAGGCCGGCCTTCAGGCTGGCCTCGACGAACTCGTCCAGGTCGCCGTCGAGCACCTTCTGCGTGTCCGAACGTTCGATGCCGGTACGCAGGTCCTTGATGCGGCTCTGGTCCAGCACGTAGTTGCGGATCTGGCTGCCCCAGCCGATGTCGGACTTGGTGGCTTCCACCGCGTCCTTCTCGGCATTGCGCTTCTGGATCTCAAGCTCGTAAAGCTTGGCGGCCAGCATCTTCATCGCGTTGTCGCGGTTCTGGTGCTGGCTGCGGCCGGTCTGGCACGCCACGACGATGTTGGTCGGGATGTGGGTGATACGCACCGCCGACTCGGTCTTGTTCACGTGCTGGCCACCGGCACCGGACGAACGGTACACGTCGGTACGCAGGTCGGCCGGGTTGATGGTGATGTCGATGTTGTCATCGATTTCCGGCGACACGAACACCGAGGTGAAGCTGGTGTGGCGGCGGTTGTCCGAGTCGAACGGCGACTTGCGCACCAGGCGGTGCACGCCGGTCTCGGTCTTCAGCCAGCCATAGGCATAGTCGCCTTCCACGCGCAGCGTGGCCGACTTGATGCCGGCGACGTCACCACCGGAGACTTCCATCAGCTCGGTCTTCCAGCCGCGCGATTCACACCAGCGCAGGTACATGCGCAGCAGGATCTCGGCCCAGTCCTGGGCTTCGGTACCACCGGCACCGGCCTGGATGTCGACGAACGCCGCCGCATTGTCCATCTCGCCGGAGAACATGCGCTGGAATTCCAGCTTCTCCACGTGCGCCTGGTGCTTGTCCAGGTCCGCGACCACGGCCAGTGCGGTGTCCTCGTCCTGCTCGGACTCGGCCAGCTCCAGCAGCTCGGTGGCGTCGGTCAGGCCGTCCAGCACCGAGGCGATGCCGCCCACGGTCTTTTCCAGGCTGGAACGTTCGCGGCCCAGGTTCTGGGCGTACTCGGCGTTGTTCCAGACATCGGGGCTTTCCAGCTCCCGTGTTACTTCTTCAAGACGCTCTTTCTTGGCGTCGTAGTCAAAGATACCCCCGAAGCGACAGCACGCGATCGGTCAGATCGGTGATGCGCTGGCGGACAGGATTCAGTTCGATCATGTCGGCGGTTATGCATTCAAAAGATGACTGCCAATGATACCGCAGGCCGGGGGTGCCCGGAATGAGGGACCCGGGTATCCTGCTGTGCTTCAACCCGGCCGTTGGTAGAGTCGACTGTCAGTCGACTGCCTTTCATTCAGGTTGCGGCGAAGCCCGCGCTGCGCGCGATAGTCGACTAACCCGCGCCCGCCCCGCCCAGCGCCTGCCGCAGCACCGGCAGCTGTCGCCGGCTGCACGGCACCTTGGCCCCGTCGGCCATATGCAACAGGGCCTCGCCGCCGTCCAGCGGCTCGATCGAGCGCAGCTGGCCGCGATGGATCAGCCAGCTGCGGTGCGGGCGCAGAAACAACGCGGGATCCAAACGCTGTTCCAGCACCGCCATGGTGATCCGCAGCGGATAGTCATGTCCACGCACCCGCAGGTTCACGTAGTTCCCCGCTGCCTGGGCGTACTCCACGTCTGCGGTGGCGACCAGGAACTCCTTGCCCAGTTTGCGCACCAGGAAGTGCTGCGGGCGCTCGACCGGTTCCACGGGCGGGCCTACATCGGGCTCGGCCAACAGGCTCGCCTCGCCCTGCCTGCGCCGCCCGAACCAGCTGGTGAAGTGCTCCAGTGCCACGAACATCGCGAACGTGCGGACATCCTTCAGGTATTCGTAGGCAAAACGCTCCAGCCATCCCGCATCGTCCTGGTAGCGGTAGCCCAGCGATGCATAGGCCAGGTGCCGCAGCACCATCATCCCCACCACGTGCAGAAACGACCAGCCCACGCTGGCCAGCAGGTACAGCGGCAACCGCTGCTTCCAGGTATCGGCATGCAGCGGCCAGCGCTCGCAGCCCCACCACAGCAGCGGCAGGGTCAACAGGATCAGGGCGAGGCTGCTGAATTCCCAGATCATCGGCTCCCACAGGCCGAGATCGCTGCCCCGCCGCGTGGCGTCCATCACCTCAACCAGCGCATTGGTCACCGCCGAGGCCGACAGGATCGCTGCCCAGACCAGCAGACGGATGGTGGTGCGCCAGCGCGGTGGTCGGCCCTGGGTCATTGTGGCGTCCATGTGGTTGCAGTGCTCCAGCGTGCCCCAAGGGACCGAGAGTAGCGCCTCCATTGGTCCCACCACCCCCGCCATTGGTCACTGGGCGGGTTCCGGCGGCCCCTTGGCAGTCGCTGCACGGACCGGGCGGCGTCACCTTGGCTCGACTCTCCGGCACACCACCACCATGACCCGACGCCACGACATCGACGCCCTGCGCGTGTTCGCCTTCGCGCTGCTGATCCTCTACCACACCAGCATGGCCTACGTGGATGACTGGGGTTTCCACCTCAAGAGCCTGCATACCGCCGAATGGCTGCAGTGGCCGATGCTGTTCATCAACCGCTGGCGGATGTCGCTGCTGTTCCTGATCTCGGGCATCGCCATCGCGATGATGCGACCGGAAGGAAAGCTGCTGCGCTTTGCCGGCCTGCGCACGTGGCGGCTGCTGCTGCCATTGCTGTTCGGCATGTTCGTGATCGTGCCGATCCAGCCCTACTGCGAAGGCGTGGCCAACGGCCACGTGGCACCCGGCTTCGGCCACTTCCTGTTGCGCTACTGGCAGGTGCGGCCGTGGCCGGAAGGCAGCTTCGCCGGCTGGCAATACGGCATCACCTGGAACCACCTGTGGTACCTGGCCTATCTGTGGAACTACACGCTGGCCCTGGCCCTGTTGATGCCATTGCTGGGAACGGCCGTGGTTCGCCGTGCGATCGCGTTCTGCGCCGCCTCGCCGATACTGCTGATCGGAATTCCGTCTGCGCTGCTGCTGGCCTGGGTGATCTGGCTGGAGCCGATCTATCCGTCCACCAATGCCCTGCTTGGCGACTGGTACCAGCACGCGAAGTACGCGACAGTGTTCCTGGCCGGCTACCTGCTCGGTCGCGAGCCGTTGTTCTGGCAGCGCGTGGTCTCCCTGCGCCGCACCACGCTGTGGCTGGCGCTGGCGGCGGTCGGCTGGTATCTGGGGTTGCGCATCCTCGGCCAGGTGCTGCCGGCTGACTCCTCGCTGCGGCAATGGCCTGAAACGTTCTGGGACCTGCAGGGCAGGACCAGCCAGTCGGTGTATGTCTGGAGCGCGCTGCTGGCCATCCTCGGCTGGGGCAAGGTCTTCCTCGACCGCCCGTTCGGCTGGCTGCCGTACTGCACCGAGGCAATCTATCCCTGGTACATGCTGCACCAGAGCCTGATCATCGCCCTGCTGTTCTGGCTCAAGCCGTTGCAACTGGGTCCTTGGCTGGAGCCGTCGCTACTGCTGGGCGGCACCGTCGGCGGCTGCATGCTGATCCACGAACTGCTGATCCGACGCTCCCGCTGGCTGCGGCCCCTGTTCGGCCTGAAGGCCGATCCGCTATCGTCACCGGCGGTACGCGCCGCCACGGCGCAATGAGGACAACGGATGTTCCAGACCCACTGGCACCTGTGGCTGCAGCAGACCTTCGACGGCGGCTGGATGCTGGCGCTGATGCAGTTCATCAGCCTGCTCGGCTACGAAATGGCCTACACAGCGCTGATCCTGCTCTGCGCGTTCGGCGCACGAATGCGCGCCGGCCTGTGCGTGATGCTGGCGGTACTGCTGATGGCCTGCGCCACCCATGCGATCAAACAGGGTGCCGCCCTACCCCGTCCATCGGATGTGGATGCACGCGTGCTGGACAAAGGAGTGCCGTCGCACCCGTTCGTGGTCGACGGCGGAGGGCACACGTTCTGGTCCCTGCCTGATGCCCGGGCCACCGCGATGCTGCGGGCGCAGCCCGATGCCGACTATGGCTTCAACAGTGGCCACGTCGGCGTAGCCACCGCCGCCTGCGTGGGCCTGCTGCTGGCCTTCGGCATCCGCCGCCGCTGGCTGCGCTGGGCATTGGCGTTCGGTTGGCCACTGCTGATGGCGGTGTCACGGATGTACCTGGGCCGGCATTTCCTGGCCGACGTACTGGCCGGCTGGCTGGTCGGCATCGGTGTTGCGCTGCTGGCGTGGCAGTTGATGCCAGGCATGCGCTCAAACCAGCGTTGGCAGCTGCCGGTCCTGCTGGGGCTGGGCGTGCTGATGGCATGGGCGGCAGCGACCACCCGCTTCGTTCCAGTGGGTGAAGCCGGTCGACTGCTCGCACTGGGCCTGCTGGTGGCGTGGCTGCAATGGCGTGGCTGGCCGAAGGACCCGCAGGGTATCGTGCAGCGGATATTGCGCGTGTTGGGCGTGGTGCTGATCTACCTGCTGGCACGGCCGTTGATCGACTGGCTTGCCGGAACTGCGAGGCTGCCCGACGTGCCGGCTACCGAGCTGCTGTGGCAGACCGTCGGCGCGCTGTTGGTCCTTGGCGGCGGCGTGGCGCTGACGCGGTGGATTCCGCGCAGGGTCACTGCGGCCTGATACGTGCACGGATACTCGTTGCCTTCACGGCATTTGCAATTATTCGCATTGGATGTTCCAAGGCACCCTGCGAGCCTAGGAGGTCACCTTCCCGACGGAAGGCTCCCCTTTTACCTGGAGGCCTGCAATGGATCAATCCGACATCAATCTGCTCGTAGCCTTTGTTGATTCAGAAGAAGCTGCGCTTGCCGAAGAACGTCAGGGCGACCTGTACCCGAGTTGCCACTCCCCCCTCGGAGCACTTGCGCCGAAAGCCGGTCGCGGCCTGTCCGGGGAAATGTTGCAACGCTTCTACTTCCACTGGCTGCGCGTTGGGGACTGGAAGGTCGCCGGACTCCCTGAGAGAGACTTTCCCACCCTTGTTGCAGCCTATCTGGAACTCACAAAGCTCCCGGTGGGCTACTACACGCGCCAAGCCAGCCGCAGCCTCGAGCACCTGTTCTGCTTCGGCTTCAATGAGCATGGCGAGCTGCCAAGTGGCACGGTTGCAAATGCAGCCGATCTGAAACAGCGCACCCGTCTGGTGGAGCATTGCAGGAAGTACCAATCGTTCCATGCCCAGCGAGAGAAGGTCGAAAAATTCCTTCCATTCCGCTCGTCGGCCCCAATCATTCTCGAAGCCGGCCGATCCCTGCAACACGATATCAAGGAAATGGGGCCAATCCTCTATTGGGGCATGGCACTCATTGCACAACTCAATGAGGACACGCGCATCCAGATGGCACATGACCTGATGGTCAGGAAGTGGTCTGGAGACGGAGATCGAAGCCACGCGCTCTCCGTGCTTTACCTGACTGCCGAAGCCGCCCGACCACACTGCGCGGAGAACAGCGAGTACGTCGCTCTTTGTGAAAATCTGGCGCAACTGCATGACATGCGGATCATGGCGGGGGACGCTGTCCAGCTGGTGCAGCGCCAGGGTTGGCGCGTGCAGAACATCCGAGACTGGAGCGCCAGAATCACCCTCTATCAGGACGGCGAGTACAGCAGCGAGAGCGGGCATCCTCGGATCAGCCTGACCCTCAACAGTTGGCCTGACAGCCCTTGGTCAATCAACCTGACCTCTGGTGATGGCTCCTACGTCGCCTACCGGGACAGACCCACCAGCAACGACTTCCAGTTGCCGCCAATCATCGGCGCCAAGCTTGATCACTTTCCCGAATGGGTCAAGCAGATAAATACAAGCCTGGGTATCAACTTGGTTCCAGGGACGGATTCGGTTGCGTCTGCCCACAAGAATCGCACGCTGGCCAGGCAGCTAGACGCTTGGATGCGCGGAAAATAGCAGTGTAGAGCCGAGCCCACGCTCGGCTGCTTCTGCCATGAGCCGAGCGCAGGCTCGGCTCTACATTGAGGCAGTCGAGCAAGCTCGACTCCACAGGGGCGTCCGAGTGATCAACGCACCTCGAACTCGCCCACCAGCACGGTTTCGGCGCGATCCTTCAAGCGCATCGTGACCATCTGGTCCTTCTGCTTCGGCGTGCCCCAGTGGGTGGTCAGGCGCAGCATCAGCGTCGTCGCACCCGTTACCAGCTGCTGGCGGCTGCCGAAGTAGTTCGCTTCCACCTTGTACTTGCCCGGCTTGGCGTTGCGCAGCGAGAACTGCTCGGGACCATAGCCGCCGGTGAAGTCCTGCGACATCTGCCCGCCCTGGTAGGTCAGGCGGTTGCCGTAGTAAGCGCGCTCGCCGTTCGGGTCGGTCACCCACAGGTCCATGTCGCTGTTGTCGGCATCCCACGACAGCACCACGCGCAGGTCCAGCGGCATCGCCTGCAGCAGGCGTGGGTCGATGGCCGAGGTATCCAGCCGGGGGGTGCTGCGTGCCACCAGGTTGGTCAGCTCATCCAGTGCGATCAGCGCGATGCCATCGAAACGGCTGTCCCACGGGCGCACGACCACCTGGTACAGCGGCGCCAGCGCCTGCTGCGGCTTGCCGGCTGCTGCCAGTGCCAGGCCCAGGTCGCGGAAGCTCTGCGGTTCTTCCTGGCCCATGGCCAGCACCTGCTCGAACACCGGCACCGCCAGCGCAGGCGCATCGGCCTGCATCAGCCGATAGCCGAGCACGCGCAGCAGGTGGCGATTGTCCAGGTCCATCTCGGCCAGGTTCGACAACACGCGCAGCGCCAGGTCGCGTTGGCCCTGCTCCAGCAGCAGGTCAGCCACGTCGAGGAAGAATGCGCTGCTGTCGGCATGGGCATCGCGCTCGGCCAGATAGCGGTCATACAGTTGCGACGCCGGGCCCTGGCGCAGGCGCCGGGCGATGGCCGAGTCCGGCTGCCACGCCGCCAGCTGGATGCCGAGCTCGCCCTCGTTGGCGGCAGCGGGCGCAGCGACACGGCCACCCGTGACCGTGATTGAATCCAGGGCCTTGTTCGATGCAGGCGCTGAGCGACGTGCACGCGCGCTGCTGGCTTCCATGCGCTGCTCGGCGGCAGCCATCGGTGCCGCAGGGGCCGGCGCGGCGAGCATCGCTACCGGCGCCGATTCCATCGCGTAGTCCGCAGAGGCCACTTCCAGTGCCCCGCCCTTCGGCTGCGGCGGCCTTCCCTTCGGCCAGCTGCGGTCCCACCACTGCAGGCGTTCCTTCCAGCGTGCCGCCACTTCATCCAGGCGCTGGCGATCTGCCGCGGCGCGATCCGCCACCTGCACTGCGAATCGTGCATCGTATTCGGTGCGAAGCGTGCCAGACGGACGGATCGCATAGCGCAGGTAGTCCTCCAGGGTCTCCAGCACGATCAGCGAGGTATCCGGCCCCACCAGGCCAAACTGCTGCGACAGGCGCTGCATCGCCTCGCGGTTGCCACGGCGGTCGGCGGCCAGCTGCTGCAGGCGCGCCTGCGCCCACAAGCCCGCCAGCAGTTCTCCGTCGTTGCTCTTCTGCGTGGCGGGCAGCGCCTGCCATTCGCCGCCACCCACGCGCACCCGCATCGGCACGCCATCGGCTGCCAGTCGTGCGTGCAGCCACAGCCAACCCTGGGCCTCACTGCGACGATCGATCACCACGTCCTGTACGCCACGACCTGCATCGACCTGCACGTCCAACGGCGACGACAGCAGCTCGCGCGCAGCCGAATCGACATCCTTGCCCAGCGCGACGAAGCGACCGCCATGGGATTCGCTCCAGCCACGCAGTCGGGTGCTGTCGGTGCGGGCACCGGCGCTGCTGATTGCAAACAGGCGCTGATCCGGTACCAGCGTCGGCAACTGCTCCGGCCCATAGGTCAGCAGGCCATCGCTGACCAGCAGGTATTCCTTCACACTCGGCTGCGGCTGCCACTGGGCCAGCGCGCTGGCACCGTCCGGGCGCACCGCCTGCAGTGCCGCGCGCAGCTCGCTCCAGTTGCCTGCGCGGATACGGAAGCGCCGTACCGGTTCGGCGCGGTCGCGCAGTACGGTCAGTGCCACCGTGCCGTCACCCATTGCGGCGAAGTACCGATCCAGCAGGGCGAACTCACGCGTGCGGTCGCGCTGGCCCGCCGAGCCGGAGCCATCCCACAGCAGCCCGACCTCGCTGGGCAGCGTGCGCGGCGAGTGGCTGACCGGCACCGGCAGCTGCGCCAGCAGGTAGTGGCCGTCCTGCCAGGGCGCCACCTGCACCTGTGCCTGACGTGCCGCCGGCAGGCTCCACTGCAGCTGCGCTGGCAGCTGCGCGCCCTTGCCCTGCCAGTACAACTGGCCCGCGTTGATTCGGAATGGCGCCGTACCCGCAGTGGTCGCACCCGGCGCCTGCAGCTTCAGCTCAACCGAGGCCGCACCGGCGGCGAACTGCAGCGGCAGCGTCCACTGCCAGCCTTGTCCGGCGAAGGCCAACGGCTCACGAATCACCAACTGCACGCGGCGGCTGCCACCGGCCGGCAGCGGATAGATGCGCAGGCGGAACTGGTTGCCGGCGGTCTGTTCCAGCAGGCCCGGATCAACGCCACGGCGGGCGATCTCCTCGAACACCTGGCGGCCGCGGTCCTTCGGTACCGGCACGGCGTCGCGCAGCTCGCCGTTGATATCCAGGGCGAAGCCGGAGATCTGCTGGCCATCGGCCAGCGGGAACTGCAGCTCGCCCTCCAGCACGCGCCGGTTCGGGTTGTGGAATTCCAGTGTGATCCGGGTCTGGGCAACGCCGGCCTGCACGTCGCCTTCAATGCGTGCGCGCTGCAGCTGCACCGGTTGTTCGGCGGCCGGCGCGATCAGCAGCGGCGTGGTGGCCTGCGGCCGGGAGATCCGTGGCGACTGCGCGCCAGCGGGCCAGGCCACGAGGGCCAGCAACAACACAGTGCAGCATCGGGCGAAGACCATGACCGGACTCCAGTGGGATCGTGGACGGTTCAACGCTTCAGCATGGCAGACGGGGTTACCGTTCCAACACTGAAGTCGTCCGCCGGGCGTGGCCCGGCGCTACCTTGGCGTCTGGCCCCCCTTTCCTAGGCGGGCAGGCTGTGCTCGACGATCAGCTGGATGGCGCTGCCGCCGCGGTAGTCGTCGCAGGCCAGGCGGTAGGCGAGATGCACGTGGCGGCCCGGCGCGTTCCCGTGCCAGCCGCCGAAGTGGATCGCGTTGATCGTGCCGGGTACGCCTGGCAGGCGCAGTTCCAGCTTGAGGTGGCGTTCCTTCAGCACGCGCCAGTTGGCCACTTCGAAGTGGCCGTCGAACAGCGGCTCGGGGAAGCCTTGGCCCCACGGTCCAGCAAGACGCAGCGCGTCGGCGTGGCGATGGTCGAGTTCGTCCGCCGCCAGTTCGCCGTCGCTGAGTACCTGCTGCTGCAGCGCGGCCGGGTCGAGCATTTCCAGCACCACGGCGACGAAGGCCGCCTTGAAGTCATCGACGTGATCGAGGCGCAGGCTGAGGCCGGCCGCCATGGCGTGGCCGCCGAAGCGTTCGATCAAGCCCGGATGGCGCGCATCGACCAATGCCAGTGCGTCACGGATATGCAGGCCGGGAATGGAGCGCGCCGAGCCACGCAGGGTGTCGGCACCGGGTTCGGACGGCGCGAAGGCGATCACCGGGCGATGCAGGCGGTCCTTCATCTTCGACGCGACCAGCCCCACCACGCCCGGGTGCCAGTCGGCGTCGAACAGGCAGGCCGCGACCGGACGTTGCCCGGCCATCTCCAGCACCACGCGGGTCAGCGCCTGCTCGGCGTCGTCGGTCATCGACTGCTGCACGGCGCGGCGCTCCGAGTTGATCTGTTCCAGCGTCTGCGCGATCTCGCGCGCCTGGCGCGGGTCTTCGGTCAGCAGCAGCGCGATGCCCAGCGCCATGTCTTCCAGGCGGCCCGCAGCATTCAGGCGTGGGCCGAGGGCGAAGCCGATGTCGGTGGCGGTCAGTCGCGCGGCGTCACGGCCACTGGCTTCGATCAGGGCACGCAGGCCGATGCAGCCCTGCCCTGCACGCAACCGACGCAGGCCCGCGCTGACCAGCGCACGGTTGTTCGGGTCCAGCGCCACCAGATCGGCGACGGTGCCAACCGCCACCAGGTCCAGCAACGTGGTCAGGTCCGGGCCCTTGCCATCGGCGAAGACGCCGGCCTCGCGCATCTGACGGCGCAATGCCATCAGCACGTAGAAGATCACGCCGACGCCGGCCAGCGATTTGCTGGGGAACGCATCACCGTCCAGGTTTGGATCGACGATGACATCGGCCGGCGGCAACTGCGGACCGGGAAGATGATGGTCGGTGACCAGCACCTGCCAGCCGCGTGCCTTGGCCGCAATGACACCCGCGTGGCAGGCAATGCCATGGTCGACCGTGACCAGCAGGTCCGGCTTCAACTCGGCCAGTTCCTCCACCAGCGACGGCGACAGGCCATAGCCATGCACCATGCGGTTCGGCACGGCGTGGAAGACATGCCGTGCGCCGAGCATGCGCAGGCCACGCACGCCGACCGCACAGGCGGTGGCGCCATCGCAATCGAAATCGCCGACCACCAGGATGCGCTTGTCGTTGGCGATGGCCTCGACCAGCAGGCCCACCGCATCGTCGATGCCGGTCAGCAACTCGGGAGCGTGCAGATTGCCCAGCTTCGGCTGCGCCAGCTCCGGGGTATGCGCGCCGCGTGCAGCGTACAGGCGCGCCAGCAGCGGCAGCGTGCCCTCCGGCCAGCTTCCGGGCACGACCGCATCGCGGCGGCGGATCGTCGGCGTATCAGGGGATGACTGCACAGCATCGGCGGCAAGGGACATCGGCATCGCCGGGTGACGGAGGACCCGTCGATGATACCGCCACGGCGGCCGCCCGGTAGAGTCGACTGTTAGTCGACTAACGCGCAACGCGCGGGATTTTCTGCATCCGAGCGAAGTGCAGTCGACTAACAGTCGACTCTACCTGCCGGATCCTGCCGGATGCTCAGTCGTGAAGCTGGCGCGGCTTCTTCCAGAACTGCCAGCGCTGGCCGCGGTCCAGCTGGAACTGCAGGCCATCCTCGAAATCCAGCACCAGCCGCTGCAGTTCGCCACGCTTCAGCGCGGCCAGCAACGGCCGGATCGCATCGTTGCCGAGCTGCTGCAGCGAACGCAGCTGGCGCAGATCGACCAGTGCATCCACGGCCTGCTCGCCATCGACCGCCACACCCGCGGCCAGAGCCAGGCCCTGCAGCAGGGCATCGCGGCTGCGCACCTGCGCGTGTGGCGTACTCACCGACACCGGCATCACGCCACCGCCCCAGAACCACAGCGAGTTGATCGGCTGCTGGCCCTGCGCGGCACGTTGCTGGTTCCAGGAATGGTTGTGCAGCAGCACCTGCGCTTCGGTCATCAGCGCGCGCCAGCGGCGACCGCCCTCGCCTTCGGGCAGGTGCGAGAACAGGTCATCGCCGAGCACCTCGTCCGGGCTGTCGAAGTCAGGCAACGCCATGTCGATCGGAAGCCGCAGGTACCAGCGCGAAGGGTCCGGCGCGTCGAGCACGAATCCGGCATCGGCAAACAGCGGCTGCAGCACCGGCAACAGTGCCAGGCAGTCGGCCAATGTCGGCCGCAGCGTCTCGCCGTAGGCCATCATCCGCGCGCCGTGCATGTCCGGCACCATGCAGGCCGGGTCGGCACGCAGCCAGCTGGCGCCGGCTGCATCGCCGACGTCGCGCTGGCGGGTCATCGCGGCTACCGGCCAATGCGGCGCGGCAACCGTGAAATGGCGCGTCAGTTGTGCACGTTCGCCCGGTGCGACCTGCACCGTCGTGGCACGGCCGAGCGCACGCGCCACATCGTCCGGCAGCGCAGCCGCGGCAAAGCGGCTGCGTGCAGGCAACAGCAGGGTCGCCGTCGCCACGCGGTCAGTCCACGTAGCTGACGCTGACGATCTCGTACTCGCGCTGGCCGGCCGGGGCGTCGATCACGATCGAATCGCCTTCCAGCTTGCCGATCATCGCGCGCGCCACAGGCGAGGAAATCGCGATCAGGCCCAGCTTGATGTCCGCTTCCAGGTCACCGACGATCTGGTACTTCTTCTCTTCGTCGGTTTCCACGTCAGCCAGCGTCACGCTGGCGCCGAACACCACCTTGGAGCCGGCGTTGAGCTTGCTCACGTCGATGATCTCGGCGTGCGACAGCTCGCCTTCCAGCTGCTTGATGCGCCCTTCGATGAAGCCCTGCTCCTCGCGCGCGGCGTGGTACTCGGCATTCTCCTTCAGGTCGCCGTGCTCACGCGCTTCGGCGATGGCCGCAATGACTTTCGGGCGCTTGACCGACTTCAGGTGATCCAGCTCATCGCGCAGCTTCTGCGCGCCCTTCATGGTGATCGGTGCTCTCATGCATTCAACTCCTTGTGCAGCTCCTGCAGCGACCAGACGGGGCCGGTACCGCGGAATTCCAGTGAATCCACCAGCGCCTTGGCGCCGGCAATGGTGGTCGAGTAGGTGACGCGGTGCTGCAGCGCCTCGCGACGGATCGAGAACGAGTCGTTGATCGCCGAACGACCTTCGGTCGTGTTGACGATGTAGACGATCTCGCCGTTCTTGATCGAGTCGACGATGTGCGGACGGCCTTCGACCACCTTGTTGATGATCTCGCAGTCCATGCCGTGCTGCTGCAGCCACGCGGCGGTGCCACGGGTGGCGACCAGGCTGTAGCCACGCGCCAGCAGGGCCTTGGCCACCGGCAGCACGCGCTTCTTGTCCGGATCGCGCACCGAAACGAAGGCCTTGCCGACCGGCGGCGCCTTGATGCCACCGGCTTCCTGCGCACGCGCAAAGGCGGCGTTGAAGGTGCGGCCGACGCCCATCACCTCACCGGTGGAGCGCATCTCCGGCCCGAGGATCGGGTCGACGCCCTGGAACTTGGCGAACGGGAAGATCGCTTCCTTCACCGAGTAGTAGTCCGGCACGATTTCCTTGGTCGCGCCCTGCTCGGCCAGGCTCTTGCCAGCCATGCAGCGGGCGGCGATCTTGGCCAGCGGCATGCCGGTGGCCTTGGACACGAACGGCACGGTGCGCGAGGCACGCGGGTTCACTTCCAGCAGGTAGATGGTGTCGGCACCTTCGTCGCTGGTCTGGATTGCGAACTGGGTGTTCATCAGGCCGACCACGTTCAGGGCCTTGGCCAGCTCCACCACCTGGCGGCGCAGCTCGGCCTGGGTTTCAGCGGACAGCGAGTACGGCGGCAGCGAGCACGAGGAATCGCCCGAGTGCACGCCGGCTTCTTCGATGTGCTCCATCACGCCGCCGATCAGGACGTTGCCATCCTTGTCGGCGATGATGTCGACGTCGCACTCGACCGCGTTGTCGAGGAAGCGGTCCAACAGCACCGGCGAATCGTTGGACACCTTCACCGCGTCGCGCACGTAGCGGGCCAGATCGGCTTCGCCGTAGACGATTTCCATCGCACGGCCGCCCAGCACGTAGCTCGGGCGCACCACCAGCGGGTAGCCGATCTCGCGGGCCAGCAGCAAGGCTTCCTGGTCGTTGCGGGCGATGCGGTTCGGCGGCTGCTTCAGGCCCAGCTTGTCCACCAGCTGCTGGAAGCGCTCGCGGTCTTCGGCCAGGTCGATCGAGTCCGGGCTGGTGCCGATCACCGGCACGCCGTTGGCTTCCAGCGCGCGCGCAAGCTTCAGCGGGGTCTGGCCGCCGTACTGCACGATCACGCCCTTCGGCTGTTCCAGCTCGACGATTTCCAGCACGTCTTCCAGGGTCAGCGGCTCGAAGTACAGGCGATCGGAAGTGTCGTAGTCGGTCGACACGGTTTCCGGGTTGCAGTTGACCATGATGGTTTCATAACCATCCTCGCGCAGCGCCAGTGCCGCGTGCACGCAGCAGTAATCGAACTCGATGCCCTGGCCGATGCGGTTCGGGCCACCGCCCAGGATCATGATCTTGTCGCGGTTGCTCGGCGCAGCCTCGCACTCGTCCTCGTAGGTCGAGTACAGGTAGGCGGTACCGGTGGAGAATTCACCGGCACAGGAGTCCACGCGCTTGTAGACCGGGCGCACCTTGTGCGCACGACGCAGCGCGCGGATGGCGGCTTCGTTGGTACCGGTCAGCTGCGCCAGGCGCGCGTCGGAGAAACCGGCGCGCTTCAGCTTGCGCAGGCGCGCGGCGTCCAGCGCGTCGATGCCATCGGCGGCGACGGCGGTTTCCGCGGCGATGATTTCCTCGATCTGGTCCAGGAACCAGTGATCGATGAACGACAGTGCGTAGATTTCTTCAACGCTCATGCCGGCGCGGAACGCATCAGCGACGAAGAACAGGCGCTCCGGACCCGGTGCCTTCAGTTCGCGGCGCAGGGTCTGCAGGTCTTCTTCGTTGCCCAGGTCCAGGCCGGTCGGGTCGAAGCCGACCTTGCCGGTTTCCAGGCCGCGCAGCGCCTTCTGCACCGACTCCTGGAAGGTGCGGCCCATCGCCATCACCTCGCCCACCGACTTCATCTGGGTGGTCAGGCGCGCATCGGCGGCCGGGAACTTCTCGAAGGCAAAACGCGGAATCTTGGTGACAACGTAGTCGATGGACGGTTCAAACGACGCCGGGGTCAGGCCACCGGTGATCTCGTTCTTCAGTTCGTCCAGGGTGTAGCCCACGGCCAGCTTGGCGGCGACCTTGGCGATCGGGAAGCCGGTGGCCTTCGAGGCCAGTGCCGACGAACGCGACACGCGCGGGTTCATCTCGATGACGACCACGCGGCCGGTCTTCGGGTTGATACCAAACTGCACGTTCGAGCCACCGGTATCGACGCCGATCTTGCGCAGCACGGCGATGGAGGCATCGCGCAGGCGCTGGTATTCCTTGTCGGTCAGGGTCTGCGCCGGCGCCACGGTGATCGAGTCACCGGTGTGCACGCCCATCGGGTCCAGGTTTTCGATCGAGCAGACGATGATGCAGTTGTCCGCCGTATCGCGGACCACTTCCATCTCGAACTCCTTCCAGCCCAGCACCGACTCTTCCACCAGCACTTCGGTGGTCGGCGACAGTTCCAGGCCGCGGCTGACGATCTCGACCAGCTCTTCGCGGTTGTAGGCGATGCCGCCACCGCTGCCGCCCAGGGTGAAGCTGGGGCGGATGATGGTCGGGTAGCCGACGCGGGTCTGGATCTCCAGCGCTTCGTCCAGGGTGTGGGCGACGGCGGCGGTCGGGCATTCCAGGCCGATCTCACCCATGGCCACGCGGAACAGCTCGCGATCTTCGGCCATGCGGATCGCTTCGCGCTTGGCGCCGATCAGTTCGACGTTGTACTTCTCCAGCACGCCGTGGTCGGCAAGGTCCAGCGCGCAGTTCAGCGCGGTCTGGCCACCCATGGTCGGCAGCAGCGCGTCGGGCTTTTCCTTGGCGATGATCTTCTCGACCGTCTGCCAGTTGATCGGCTCGATGTAGACGGCGTCGGCCATCTCCGGGTCGGTCATGATCGTGGCCGGGTTGCTGTTGACCAGCACCACGCGGTAACCCTCGTCACGCAGGGCCTTGCAGGCCTGGGCGCCGGAGTAGTCGAACTCGCAGGCCTGGCCGATGACGATCGGGCCAGCACCGATGATGAGGATGGTCTTGAGGTCAGTGCGCTTGGGCATTTTCTTCTCTAAGTCAGTACAGCGTGACAAGGGGGGTGATCGCACGCTGTCGATCAGGAATCTTGATCCGCAGCGCCGCGCCGGGGGCAGCAGCGATGCGGGGTTTACGGTCCATCGCGACGCCACCGGGAGGCCGGCGGCGTACTGATCACGCCTTGGCCTGCTCCATCAGCACCACGAAGCGGTCGAACAACGGACCGACGTCGGTCGGGCCCGGCGACGCTTCCGGGTGGCCCTGGAACGAGAACGCCGGCACGTCGGTGCGGGCGACACCCTGGTTGGTGCCATCGAACAGCGAACGGTGGGTCACGCGCAGGGTCGGCGGCAGGGTCGCTTCATCGATCGCGAAGCCGTGGTTCTGCGAGGTGATCATCACCCGGCCGCTGTCCAGGTCCTGCACCGGGTGGTTGGCACCGTGGTGGCCATGGCCCATCTTCATGGTCTTCGCGCCCGAGGCCAGGCCGAGCAGCTGATGGCCCAGGCAGATGCCGAAGGTCGGGATCTTCACGTCGATGAAGGCCTTGATCGCGTCGATGGCGTAGTTGCACGGTTCCGGGTCACCCGGGCCGTTGGACAGGAACACACCATCCGGCTTCAGTGCCAGCACCTCGGCGGCCGGGGTCTGCGCCGGCACCACGGTCACTTCGCAGCCGCGCTCGGCCAGCATGCGCAGGATATTGGTCTTCACGCCGAAATCGTAGGCCACGACCTTGAACTTCGCCGGCACGCTGACGAAGGCATTGGCATCCAGGTCCAGCTGGCCCTCGGTCCAGGTGTAGGTCTTCTCGGTAGTGACAACCTTGGCCAGATCCATGCCCTTCAGCCCCGGGAACTTGCGGGCGGCTTCCAGTGCCTTTTCCACGTCGATGTCACCGGCCATCAACGCACCGTTCTGTGCGCCCTTCTCGCGCAGGATGCGGGTCAGCTTGCGGGTGTCGATGCCGGCGATGGCGACCACGCCACGCTGGATCAGCCAATCCTGCAGCGACACCTGGCTGCGCCAGTTGCTGGGGCGGCGCGGAACATCGCGCACGATCAGGCCGGCCGACCACACCTTGGACGCTTCATTGTCCTGGTCGGTCATGCCGGTATTTCCGATATGCGGATAGGTCAGCGTGACCATCTGCCGGGCGTAGGACGGGTCGGTCAACACTTCCTGATAGCCGGTCATGGCGGTGTTGAACACCACCTCACCGACGGACAGGCCGGGCGCGCCTACGGATTCGCCCTCGAATACGGTGCCGTCTTCGAGGACGAGGATTGCGGCTTGGGTCACGGGAATCTCACTTTGGCTACCGAGGGGGCTGCCGAAGTCACGCCTGCGCTTCACGGAAATCCGGTTGCAAAAAAGCGCGGACGTACGGTCTGGGACCGGTCCGGCTTTCGTGATTCGGCGAGTGCGAATTGTAGCGCTGACGGGGCGCTCGCGCCAGCGGTTATCGCGCTTCATGAACAGGCGATTGCGTATTCATTTCAATCCGGCGGCGTATGCGGCGCCCGCTACCCGGTAGTGGGGGGGGGGGGGGGGGGGGGGGGGCCGGGCGGGGGGGGGGGCGCCGGGGCCGGGCGGGCGCGCGCCCCCCGCCCCCCCCCCCCCCCCCCCCCCCCCCCCCCCCCGGGGCCCCCCCCCCCCCCCCGCCACTACCGCCTTACGCCAGCAGGTCCCGCACCCGGTAGCTGCCCGGGGCTCGGCCCTGCAGCTGGCGGGCGGCAAACAGGGCGCCGCGGGCGAAGATGTCGCGGTTGGTGGCCCGATGCACCAGTTCGATGCGCTCACCCAGGCCGGTAAACTGGACCAGATGCTCGCCGACGATGTCACCGGCGCGCAGGCTGGCGTAGTGCGGCTCCGCCCCGCCCCGTTGCGCGGCGGCACCCAGGGTCAGCGCGGTGCCCGAAGGCGCGTCCTTCTTCTGGGTATGGTGCGATTCGACGATGTCGCAGTCCCAGCCGGCCAGCGCCTGCGCCGCGCGCTCGACCAACTCGTCCAGCACCGCCACGCCCAGGCTGAAATTCGAGGCCCAGACCAGCGGGATCTTCGCCGCCGCCGCCTCCAGCGCCTGGCGCTGCGTGCTGGAGATGCCGGTCGTGCCTGAGACCAGGCCCGCGCCACGCTCCACGCACAGCGCCAGCATCGGGTCGAAACCCTCCGGCAGGCTGAAATCGATCGCCACATCGAACACCGGCGCGCCAGGCAATTCGCTGGCAGCGAAGAACGGTACGCCATCGACCACGCGCTGGGCCGGCGCACGACCGGTCACCGCGGCGGCGATCTGCAGGGTTTCGGGGTGTTCGGCGGCCAGCCGCAGCAGGGCCTGGCCCATGCGCCCGGAGGCGCCGTGAATGAGCAATCGCAGGGGAGTCTGGTTCATGCCTGCAGGCTAGCGGCAGCACGGCCGCTCCGGCAAGCGCCATCGCTGCTACGCTGCATGCCCTTTCGTGCAATGGATGGCAGCCCCTCATGCAGATCAGCGAACAGCTGGTGCTGGTCACCGGTGCCGGCCGCGGACTTGGCCAGCACATCGCCCGCGCCTTCGCCGCACAGGGCGCGCGCGTCATCGTCAATTACCACCGAAGCGAAGGCGCCGCACGTGCCCTGGCTGCCGAGCTTGGCGGACAGGCGATCGCACTGCCGGCCGACGTCACCGACCGCGCCCAGGTCGATGCGATGCTGCAGCAGGCACTGGCCCACTTCGGGCAAGGCGTAACCACCGTGGTCAACAACGCGCTGGCGGCGTTCTCGTTCAATGGCGATGCCCGCGACAATGCCGCAGACATCGGCTGGCCGGCCTTCCAGGCCCAGTTCGAGGGCAGCGTGCGCGGCGCACTGAACACCGTGCAGGCTGCCCTGCCCGGCATGCAGGCCCGGCGTTTCGGCCGCGTCATCAACGTCGGCACCAACCTGTTCCAGAACCCGGTGGTGCCCTACCACGACTACACCGCAGCCAAGGCCGCACTGCTGTCACTCACCCGCACCCTGGCCGGTGACCTCGGCCCGCACGGGATCACCGTGAACATGCTGTCCGGCGGACTGCTGCGCACCACCGATGCCAGTGCCGCCACACCCGAAGCGGTGTTCGACTACATCGCCGCCAACACGCCACTGCGCAGCGTCACCACCCCGGCCGAGTTCGCCGATGCCGCGCTGTTCTTCGCCAGCCCGTGGTCGCGCGCGGTGACCGGCCAGAACCTGGTGGTGGACGGCGGACTGGTGCGGGACTGAGCCGATGCGCATTTCCGAGGTCAGCCGCCTGACCGGTGCCAGCGCCAAGGCCATCCGCCTGTACGAGGCACGCGGGCTGCTGCCGCCGGTGCCACGCGTGAACCGCTATCGCGACTACAGCGAACAGGACGTAGCCTGGGTGCAGCTGATCCGCCAGGCGTTGGCGCTGGGCATCACGCTGGCTGCGATTTCCCGCCTGCAGGGCCGTGACGGGCAGCTCGACTGGCCCGCGGTACTGGCCTTGCTGGAGCAGCAGCGTAGCCACATCGCCAGTGAACGGGCACGACTGGAACAGGTCGAACTCGCCCTGCGACAGGTCAGCGACGAACTCCGGCAATGGCTGCATGCCGGCCGCGGTGACTGCGTGCTGGACCCCAACGGCTGCACCACCCCGGCTTGACTCTGCCCCAGGGGCAGACTGCACCCTCGCGCACTTTCCACTGCCCGAGGTTGCCGTGTCCCGTTCCATCCTGATCCTGCTGGGCCATCCCGACCGCGACAGCCTGTGCGGCGCTCTCGCCCAGCGCTACGCCACCGCCGCCGAGAACGCAGGCCACCAGGTACGCCTGATCGCACTGGGCGAGCTCGAATTCGACCCGGTGTTGCGGCACGGCTATCGCCAGATCCAGCCGCTTGAACCCGATCTGCAGGACGCCGCCGATGCGATCGAGGCCTGCGATCATCTGGTACTGGTCTACCCCACCTGGTGGGGCGCGATGCCGGCCCTGCTGAAGGGCTTCTTCGATCGCGTGCTGCTGCCGGGGTACGCCTTCCGCTACAGGCGTGATTCGGTGTGGTGGGATCGCCTGCTGGCCGGGCGCAGTGCACGGGTGATCACCACGCTGGACACGCCCCCCTGGTACTACCGCTGGATCTACCGCGACCCGGGCATCACCCAGATCCGCGCCACCATCCTGGAGTTCTGCGGCATCCGCCCGGTGCGTGTCAGCCGCCTCGGTGCGGTTCGCGGCAGCACCCCGGCGCAGCGAGAGCGCTGGCTGGCGGTGGCAGCAGATCTGGGAGCGCGGGCTCGATAGATTCAGGCCATGGGCAAGGCGTGCGAACCAAGGTTCGCACCCACCTGGAAGGATCGCACCCACCCGGGGCGCTCGCTGCGCGTGTCGCATTTGCCAATTGATCTGGAATCACTGCGCCTCAAGGCTGTGGGCCCTTCTTCCGGCTCGGGCAGAACGCATGAAATCCGCGACAGTCTTCAGCAGATGTGCAAGGAAAACAGGCTTTGCCGGAACAACGACCACCCGCTACCGGTTGCTGGACGGCGCTTCGCTTGTCGTAAATCACCAGGCCGCCAGTCACGGCAGGGGCTTCTATGTGAATGCCGGGCTCTACTTCGCGGAGCTGCTTGAGCACACGCTTGAACCGTGCGACCTCGAGAAGGCCTTCAGATACCGCACCAGCATTCCCACGCCCCATGTGGACTGGCGGATCGAAGAGACGCCAGGGCTGCGCCGGGCCTTCACCCAGCAGGATCTCCATGACCTGCTCGAGGCCGGCGACCGCAGCGCGATGAAGCGCCTGCTGCTGGATGCCTTTCGCGATGTCCTGCGCTTCGTCGCAGCCCACGGAAACCGCGCCTCGGTGCGGCGGATGCAGCAGGAAGGACGCTTTCGCGCGATCATCCGCAAGGAGGTCTGAACCCGGCCGACGTTCGGTAGATCCACGCCATGCGTGGATGAACCCCGCAAGCGTGCGAACCAGGGTTCGCACCCACCAGGGCAGGAAAAGCAGCGTCAGTGCTGCTTCGGCGGCGTCGGCCCGCAGCTGTCGCAGCCACCACAGGCGCCACCGCCGCCCGTAGCTGGTGGCGCGATCTTCCGCCCCAGCGCCTGCATCCAGCCGGGACGGCCCGGCTTCAGCAGGGCCAATGCCAGCACACCGCGCAGCTTGCGCACAGTGCCCGGGAACTGCTTCTTCAACACCACCCAGGCACTGACCAGCACGGCCACCGCGATGATCAGGTACTGGATCAGCAGGCCGGTATCCATCAGCCGCCTCCCAGCGCCTTGGTCACCTGGTAGGTGATCAGCGCGGCCACATAGGCCGCTGCGAACAGGTAGAACGCGGCGAAGCCCATCTGCTTCCACGAGTTGGTCTCGCGCTTGATGGTGGCCAGCGTCGAGATGCACATCGGTGCGTAGATGTACCAGACCAGCAGCGACAGTGCGGTGGCCAGCGACCAGCCGTCGCTGATCAGCGGGGTCAGCGCCTGGCTGGCGGCATCGTCATCGGCCGCGGACAGCGCGTAGACCGTGGCCAGCGACGATACTGCCACTTCGCGCGCGGCCAGGCCCGGGATCAGTGCGATGCAGATCTGCCAGTTGAAGCCCAGCGGCGCGAAGAACACCGCCATCGCATGGCCGATCTGGCCGGCGTAGCTGTAATCGATCGCGGGCATGGTGGCGCCGACCGGCGCGGCCGGGAACGACAGCAGCACCCACAGCAGGATGGTCAGCGCCAGGATGATGCCGCCGACGCGCTTGAGGAAGATCATGCCGCGCTCGTACAGGCCCACGGCCAGGTCGCGCACGTGCGGCAGGCGGTACGACGGCAGCTCCAGCATCAGCGGGTGCTCGCTCTTGTCGCGACGCCACTTCTTCATGATCCACGACATCGCCAGCGCACTGAGGATGCCCGCCGCGTACAGGCCGAACAGCACCAGGCCCTGCTGGTTGAACACGCCCCATACCGTCTTCTGCGGAATGAACGCACCGATCAGCAGCGCGTACACCGGCAGGCGTGCGGAACAGGTCATCAGCGGCGCCACCAGGATCGTGGCCAGGCGGTCACGTGGGTCCTGGATGCTGCGCGTGGACATGATGCCCGGCACTGCGCAGGCAAAGCTGGACAGCAGCGGGATGAACGAGCGGCCGGACAGCCCGGCGGCGGCCATCATGCGGTCGAGCAGGAACGCCGCGCGCGGCAGGTAGCCGGATTCCTCCAGCACCAGGATGAAGAAGAACAGGATCAGGATCTGCGGCAGAAACACCACCACGCCGCCGACGCCGGCGATGATGCCGTCGGTGAGCAGGCTGGCCAGCGGCCCTTCCGGCAGCACGCTGCCGACGAACTGGCCAAGCCAGGCGAAGGCGGCTTCGATGCCATCCATCAGCGGCGTCGCCCAGGCGTACACCGCCTGGAAGATCAGGAACATCACCACCGACAGGCTGACCAGGCCGAACACCGGGTGCAGCAGCCAGCGGTCCAGCGCGTCATCGATCTTCGCGGTACGTGCGGGCATGCGCACGGCCACCGCAAGGATCTGGCGCACCTTGGCGTGGTAGTCGATGCCGCCTTCCGGGCCCGGCACCGGTGCATCCAGGTGCGGCACCATCGCGTCCAGGCGCTCGACCAGGGCCTTGGCACCCTGCTTGCGCACCGCCACGGTCTCCACCACCGGCACGCCCAGCTCGCGCTCCAGCGCGGCCACATCCACCTGGATGCCACGGCGCTGGGCGGCATCGACCATGTTCAGGGCCACCACCATCGGCTTGCCCAGTTCGCGCAGTTC
This sequence comes from Stenotrophomonas sp. SMYL89, assembly GCF_036319985.1. Classification (NCBI taxonomy): domain Bacteria; kingdom Pseudomonadati; phylum Pseudomonadota; class Gammaproteobacteria; order Lysobacterales; family Lysobacteraceae; genus Stenotrophomonas; species Stenotrophomonas sp. SMYL89. Next base: position 23,363 of record NZ_JAWIRW010000022.1, read on the forward strand.
CAGCGCGAAACGCAGGTGCAGGCGCAGGTTGGTGGCGTCAATCACGCACAGCAGCACGTCCGGCGCGGCCTCACCCGGGTAGAAGCCCCGGCACAGGTCGCGGGTGATCGCCTCGTCCAGGCTCGCCGGCTGCAGGCTGTAGGCGCCCGGCAGATCGAGCACGGCGAACTCGCGGCCGGACGGCGCACGCAGGCGGCCTTCCTTGCGCTCGACGGTGACGCCGGTGTAATTGGCGACCTTCTGCCGGCTCCCGGTCAGCTGGTTGAACAGTGCGGTCTTGCCGCTGTTCGGATTACCGACCAGCGCAACGCGCAGGGGGGCGGTAGTGGCAGTGGCGGTCATGCACGTCGTTCCTGGCTGGCGGCGTCAACAACGACGCGCTTGGCTTCACTGATCCGCAGCGCGAACCGGGTGAACCCGACCTGCACCAGCAGCGGCTCGCCCCCCACCGGACCCTTGGCCACCAGGCGTACTTCCTCGCCCTTCACGAAACCCAGCTCGCGCAGGCGACGGGCGATGGCATCGTTGGCATGCAGGTCCTGCACGGACTCGACCACGGCCGAGGTGTGCAGCGGCAGTTCGGACAGCGTCATCTAGCGTGTTCTCTGCTGGATGTAAATGGTTCTCGATTCTAACATTCCCGCGTCGCGTCATGGCCCATGACCAATGGCCCGCTATGATCCATACAGGTATGGAGTGACCCTGGAATCCCATGAACGATGCTTTGCAGATCGAGCGCAGCGGCGCCACCCTCACGCTCTGGCTGAACCGGCCGGAGCTGCACAACGCCTTTGACGCCGGGCTGATCGCCCGCCTGACCGCTGCACTTGAGGCCGCCGGCCGCGATGATTCGGTGCGCGCGGTGGTGCTGGCCGGCCACGGCGCCTCCTTCTCGGCCGGTGCCGACATGCAGTGGATGCGCGGCATGGCCGCCGCCAGCGAGGCCGACAACCGCGAGGACTCACTGGCCCTGGCCCGGCTGATGCGCACCCTGGACGAGCTTCCCAAGCCGACGCTGGCCCGGGTCCACGGCGCGGCCTTCGGCGGCGGCGTCGGCCTGGTCGCCTGCTGCGACATCGCCATCGCCAGCACCTCGGCCCGCTTCGGCCTGACCGAAAGCCGCCTTGGCCTATTGCCGGCGGTGATCTCGCCCTATGTGATCGAGGCCATCGGCCCGCGCCAGGCCCGCCGCTGGTTCGCCACCGGCGAGCACTTCGACGCCGATACCGCACTGCGCATCGGCCTGGTCCACCAGCTGGTCGAGCCCGAACGCCTGGACGAGGCCGTGCAACGCCAGCTGGCCCTGCTCGACAAGGCCGGCCCGATCGCCTCGTCCACCGCCAAGCAGCTGGTGCGCCAGGTCCGCGACAGCCATGACCGCGACACCCTGGATCGCGATAATGCCGCCCTGATCGCGCGCCTGAGGGTGTCCGCCGAGGGCCAGGAAGGCCTGGGCGCCTTCCTCGACAAGCGCGCGCCCCACTGGGTCACGGAAGCCTGAACATGCTCGATCATCTTGGTTTGACCAGCGCCGACCTGGCGCGCAGCAAGACCTTCTTCCTGCAGGCCCTGGCACCGTTGCAGATCGGCGTGGTGATGGAAGTGACCGCCGAACAGACCGGCGCGCACGACCACATCGGCTTCGGCAGCGACGGCAAGCCGTTCTTCTGGCTGGGCAATGGCGGCACCGCCAGCCATGGCGTGCACGTGGCCTTCGCCTGCGCCAGCCGCGACCAGGTGGACGCCTTCCATGCCGCCGCCCTCGCCGCCGGCGGCCGCGACAACGGCGCGCCTGGCCTGCGCCCGTGGTACCACCCCGACTACTACGGCGCCTTCGTGCTCGACCCGGACGGCAACAACATCGAGGCGGTCTGCGATCGCCCCGTCAGCGAGGTGGCCGCATGAGCGACTACGTCCGCATTGTCGAGGTCGGCCCGCGTGACGGCCTGCAGAACGAAAAGCAGTCGGTGTCCACCGCTGACAAGATCGAACTGATCAACCGCCTGTCGGCCACCGGCCTGCGCAGCATCGAGGCGACCAGCTTTGTCAGCCCGAAGTGGATCCCGCAGCTGGCCGACGCCGCCGAGGTCTACGCCGGCATCCAGCGCCGGCCCGGCATCCACTACCCGGTGCTGGTACCGAACGAACAGGGCTACGACCGCGCCCGTGCGGTGGGCGTGGAGGAAGTGGCGGTGTTCACCGCCGCCTCCGAGGCGTTCAACCGCACCAACACCAATGCCGGCATCGATGAATCGCTGGCACGCTTCGAACCGATCCTGCGCCGCGCCGCCGCCGATGGCGTGCGCGTGCGCGGCTACGTCTCGACCGTGCTCGGCTGCCCCTACCAGGGCGAAGTGCCGCTGGCCGACGTGGTGCGTGTTGCACGCGCCCTGCACCAGATGGGCTGTTACGAAATCTCGCTGGGCGACACCATCGGCGTCGGCACCCCGCGCAAGGCACGGGCGATGCTGCAGGCGGTAGCGGCCGAGATTCCGATGACGGCATTGGCCGTGCACTTCCACGACACCTACGGCCAGGCCATCGCCAACATCGCCACCTGCCTGGAAGAAGGCGTGCGCGTGGTCGACAGCGCGGTATCGGGCGCCGGCGGCTGCCCGTATGCGAAGGGTGCCAGCGGCAACGTCGCCAGCGAGGACGTGGTCTATCTCCTGCAGGGCCTGGGCCTGGAGAGCGGCGTGGACCTGCCGGCCCTGGCCGAGACCGGGCGCTGGCTGGCCGGCCTGCTTGGCCGCGCCACTGCCAGCCGCACCGGCCAGGCGCTGGCCGCCGCCGGTTGATGGTGGCACTGCGCCGTCCTTGCCGGGCGGCGCAGTGCACAACGGCGACGGTCGCGGCTTCCGTTAGAATCGGCGGTTCTCGAACCTGCAGGACCGTTCAATGCAGCTGTCTTCCGTACGTGCCGTGATCACTGGCGGCGTCTCCGGCCTCGGCCTGGCCGTGGCCCAGCACCTCGTCGCCCAGGGCGGCAAGGTGGCCCTGTTCGACCTCAACGATGACAAGGGCGCTGCCGCCGTTGCCGGACTGGGCGCCGAAAAGGCCCGCTACTTCAACGTCAACGTCAGCGATGAGGCGGCGGTGACCGCGGCCATCGACCAGGCCCACGATTTCCTCGGCGGCCTCAACGTGGCGATGAACTGTGCCGGCATCCTCGGCGCCGGTCGCGTGCTGGGCAAAGAAGGCCCGATGCCGCTGGCCGGTTTCCAGGGCACGGTGATGGTCAACCTGGTCGGCAGCTTCAACGTCGCCAAGGCCGCGGCCAACCGCATGCAGCACAACGAAGCCGGCACCGACGGCGAGCGCGGGGTGATCATCAACACCGCCAGCATCGCCGCCTACGAAGGCCAGATCGGCCAGGCCGCGTATGCCGCCAGCAAGGGCGGCGTGGTCTCGATGACGCTGCCGATGGCGCGCGAACTGTCGCGCTTCGGCATCCGCGTCAATACGATTGCGCCCGGCGTGTTCTGGACGCCGATGGTCGACGGCATGCCCGAGGCCGTGCAGCAGTCGCTGGCCGCCTCGATCCCCTTCCCGTCGCGCCTGGGCAAGCCGGAAGACTTCGCCAGCCTGGTCGGCTTCATCCTCGGCAACACCTACCTCAACGGCGAGACCATCCGCCTGGACGGCGCTACCCGCCTCGCTCCGAAGTGATTCCCCCCGGGCGCCGGGACGGCGCCCTCCCCCAACGACCTAGATCACCATGAAAGCCAACGACATCAAGAAGGGCAACGTCGTCGAGTACAACAACGGCGTGTACCAGATCCGCGACATCGAGCGCAGCTCGCCGCAGGGTCGCGGCGGCAACGTCCGCTTCCGCTTCATCATGTACAGCGTGCCGGGCGGCAACAAGCTCGACGCCAGCTTCGATGCCGACGACAACCTGGTCGAGGTCGAACTGCTGCGCCGCCAGTCCACCTATTCGTACAAGGATGGCGATGCGTTCGTGTTCCTCGATGACGAGGACTACACCCCCTACACCCTGGACGCGGACGTGATCGGCGACGACGCCGGCTACATCACCGACGGCCTGACCGGCATCTACGTGCAGGTCATCGACGAGCAGCCGGTGGCGATCCAGCTGCCGGCCTCGGTGGTGCTGGAAGTGATCGAGACCCCGCCGGAACTGAAGGGCGGCACCGCCACCAAGCGCCCGAAGCCGGCCAAGCTCAACACCGGCATCGAGATCATGGTGCCGGAATACATCGTCAACGGCGAACGCGTGCTGGTGAACACCGCCACCGGCGAATTCGCTGGCCGTGCCGACTAAGCGCCTGGCGCTGATCGCCTGCCTGTCCCTGCTTGCGGCGTGTTCGCCGCAGGCAGCGGACAGCGCTGCCGATGCCGCCCCGGGCAGCACGCAGGTCGAACCGGCCGTGACGGCCGCGGCGGCGGCGGAGGCACCGGCCGCCGTGGAGGCCACCACCGAAGCGGAGCCATCGACCGGTCTGCCCTCGGGCGACGATGCGCTGGACAAGGCACGTGCGGCAGCCGGCTGTCCGGTCCCTGAGGATGTGTATGACGTCGAGGACGTGCGCATCTACTGCACGATGCCGGCCGATGTGCAGGCCTTCCTCGCACGCGAGAACACCTGCCAGCATTTCGCCGGCGAAGAGCCGTACGACGACGAGCGTCGCCGCGAACTGGAAGAGGCCAGCGCGAAGTACTGCGAGGGCCGCGAGAAGATCTTCACTGATCTGGTCGCGCGTCATCGCGGTGACTGTGCGATCCGTGATGCGCTGATCGCGATCAACGGCCGCTACGATCTGGTGTTCGAGCTGGACCTGAAGACCTGCGAGGGCTGACCCGCAATGTTGATGTAGAGCCGAGCCCATGCTCGGCTGCGTTGCGCTCTGCACTGCAGTCGAGCGTGGGCCCGGCTCTACAGAGGGCTTACGGCTGCTTCGCGCCGAAATTGCCACAGCCGTGGTACTGGCGCGTGCCGACCGTCAGCATCACCTTGGCCTCGAACGCCTCGCCACTCATGTCGTCCTGGCAGGTCGTGCGCTGGAAGCTGAGCTTGACGTCGGTGCCATCGGACGCCTTGCCACTCCAACCGTCAGCACCTTCGGTGGGCTTGGCCACGTCGAAGCGACGCTCGCCATAGTCGACTTCCACCTGCAGGCCCGGCGCGTCGCCATCAACGACCGCAAGCCAGCCGGGTTCATTGCCGGTGGCACGGAACGCAGCGTTGCCGGCACTGCCATCGCCTTCGGCAGCCTCCACCGCGTGGCACTCACGATCCGCTTCGCCCTTCAGGCTCAGCAGACCGTCATCGCTGCCCCTGGTCCAGAAGCTGTTGCCCTGGCCATCGCCATATTTGGCGCCGGATGCCGTGCGTTCGGAGGTCATGGCGAAGGTGCGCTCGCCGATCACCACCGTGGCCGCGTCTTCGCCATTGAAGGTCGCACGCACGTTCAGATCACCACACTGGTAGGCGGTCTCGCTGCCACCCGCGGTGCTGGCACCTGGCTGCGGCGTGGGAGGCGGGGTGTCATTGCCGCCAGCGGCGGGTGCCTGGGCCGGCTGGCACGCGGCCAGCGCCAACCCGAGGGAGGCTGCCAACAGACTGGGAACTACACGCATGGCTCGACTCCTTGTCGACACTACTGAGATCATCGACCCTACCACCTGCCGGTGAGCGGGGCCTGAAAGGGGCCTGACCATGCTCACACGGCCAACACCGCCATCGACAGCAGTTGTGCGCCGCTGTCGCCGGAACTGCAGGTCCACACCCGCAGCAGGCGCAGTTTCAGTTCGCGCTCCTGGCCCTGCCCGCGCACTGACAGGCGCACGTCGCTGGACAGCAATGCCAGACGCCCGCACAGCAGCGTTTCCACAGCGCACGTCTGCAGGCTGCCCACCTGCAGTTTCCCAGCCAGCCAGTCGCCCAGCCATGGCAGGTCGAGCATGCGGCCGCCGTGGCCATCCATCATGAACAAGGCCGGCGATACAAGCGTGCTCAATGCATCGTGATCATTTTCCAGCAGCGCTGCGCACAGGCGCTGCTCCAGCGCCATCAACTGTTGCTCGTGCAGATCTTCAACGATGTTCCGTTCCATCCACGATTCCTCCCGGCATCGGCCGGCGCCTGCGCAGGCGCTGCGCGATCCATTGCCGCGCGCCCTGCACCACTACATAGAAGACCGGCACGAAGAACACGGCCAGCACGGTCGCACTGACCATGCCACCGAACACACCAGTTCCGATCGCCCGCTGGGTTTCCTTCGACGCCCCCTGCGCCAGCATCAGCGGCACCACGCCCAACGCGAAAGCCAGCGAGGTCATCACGATCGGCCGCAGGCGCAGCCTGGCCGCCTCCAATGCTGCCTCGACCAGGCCGCGCCCCTGCTGTTGCAGCTGCCGCGCGAACTCGACGATGAGGATCGCGTTCTTCGCAGACAGCCCGATCACGGTGATCATGCCGACCTTGAAGAACACGTCGTTGGGCATGCCGCGCAACAACACCGCGGCGACCGCACCGAGCAGGCCCAGCGGCACCACCAGCATCACCGCCAGCGGAATCGACCAGCTCTCGTACAGCGCCGCCAGTACCAGGAACACCACCAGCATCGACAACACCAGCAGCCATGGCGCCTGCGCCCCCGACTCGCGCTCCTGCAGCGACTGGCTGGTCCACTGCAGGGAGAAGCCGGTTGGCAGCGCTTCGGCCAGCCGCTCCATCTCCGCCATCGCCTGGCCGGTCGACACGCCGGAGGCCGGTGCACCGGACAGGTTCAATGCCGGAAAGCCGAGGTAGCGCTGCAGCTGCAGCGGCGCCTCGGTCCAGTGTGGCGTCACCAGTTCCGACAACGCCACCATGCCACCCTCACTGTTGCGCACGTACAGCTTCAGCACGTCCTCCAGTTCCATCCGGTACGGCGCATCGGCCTGCAGGATCACCTGCTGCAACCGGCCCCTGTTGGGGAAGTCGTTGACGTACTGCGAGCCCATTGCTGCCGACAGCGTGCTGCTGATGTGCTCGAAGCCCACGCCCATCGCCTCGGCCTTGGCCCGGTCGATGTCCAGCCGCACGCTGGTGCCCGCAGGCAGGCCATCGGCGTGCACTTCCGACAGCAGCGGGCTGGCCTCGGCCAGCTTCAGCAGCTGCTGCAACGCCGCGCGCAGTTCCGCCTGGCTCTGCCCGGTACGTGCCTGCAGGGCCAGCGAGAAGCCGGAAGAACGCCCCAGGCTGTCGATCGCCGGCGGCATCACGCTCATCACCTCGCCCTCGGCCAGCGTGGCCATCGCCTTCTGCGCGGCCTCCACCTCACCGGCCGCAGTGGCGCCTGCACGCTCGCCCCAGTCCTTCAGCATGGTGTAGGTCAGCGCCGCGCTCGGGCCGGAGCCTGAGAAGCTGTAGCCGAGGATGGACTGGTTGGAAGCAATGCCCGGGCGCGAGGCCACGTGCCGCTCATAGGCTTCGACCACCGCCAGCGTGCGTTCGGCCGTCGCTTCGGCCGGCAGCTGGATCGATGTCATGAAGTAGCCCTGGTCCTCTTCCGGCAGGAACGCGCCCGGCAGCCAGTGCAGGCCCAGCAGCAGGGCCGCCACCAGGGCAGCGAACACGCCCATCACCCGGCCACTGCGCTGCAGCACCGAGGCCACGCCACGCTGGTAGCGCCCGGTCATCCTCTCGAAGCCACGATTGAACGCGCCGAACAGCCCACCACGACCGTGATGACCATGGGTGCTGGGGCGCAGCAGGGTCGCGCACAACGCCGGCGTCAGGCTCAGTGCCAACAATGCCGAGAACAGGATCGACACCGCCATCGCCACGGTAAACTGACGGTAGATCGCGCCCACCGAACCGCTGGCGAATGCCATCGGAATGAAGACCGCGGTCAGCACCAGGGTGATGCCGATCACCGCGCCGGTCAGCTCACGCATCGCCTTGATGGTGGCCTCGCGGGGTGGCAGACCTTCCTCGGCCATGATGCGCTCCACGCCTTCGACCACCACGATCGCATCGTCAACGATGATGCCGATCGCCAGCACCATGCCGAACATCGTCAGCACGTTGATCGAGAAGCCCAGCGCCAGCATCACTGCAAAGGTGCCCAGCAGCGCGATCGGCGCGACCAGCGCCGGGATCAGCGTGTAACGCCAGTTCTGCAGGAACAGGTACATCACCGCGAACACCAGCAGCATCGCTTCCAGCAGCGTCTGCACCACCTTCTGGATCGAGATCTTCACGAAGGGTGCGGTGTCGAACGGAATGCTCGACTCCACCCCACGCGGCAGGAGCGATGCCAGTTCGGCCATGCGTTCGCGAACTGCAGATGCGGTCCGCACGGCATTCGCGCCGGGGCGTAGCTGCACGCCGGCGGCGGTAGCGGGATGGCCATCCTCGCGGGTGCCCCAGGCATAGCTCTGCGCGCCCAGTTCGACGCGGGCGACATCGCCCAGCAGCACCCGTGAGCCATCGGTCCCGGCGCGCAGCACGATGGCGGCGAACTGTTCCGGCGTGGACAGCTGACCGTCGGCGCTGAGTGGCACGGTGATGCGCTGCCCCGGCACACCGGGCGAATCGCCGATGCGTCCCGGCGAGATCTCCAGGTTCTGCTGCTCGATGGCGTCCGCCACATCGCCCATGGTCAGGCCGTAGCCGGTCAACCGGGTCGGGTCCAGCCACACCCGCATCGCCTGCTCCGCGCCGAACAACTGCACGCGGCCGACGCCATCGATGCGGCGCAGCTCTTCGATGATGTTGCGCGCCATGAAGTCGCCCAGCGCGGCCTCGCTGACGCTGGCATCCGGCGAACGCAGGCCGACCAGCATCAGGAAGCCGGAATCGGCGGCCTCCACGAACAGGCCGTTCTGGCGCACGCTGCGCGGCAGCCGCGGTTCGATCGCCTTGATCCGGTTCTGCACGTCCACCTGTGCCAGTTCCGGATCGGTGCCGGGCTTGAAGGTGGCGGTGATGGAGGCCTCGCCGGAGGTGTCCACCGACGATTCGAAGTAGAGCAGGTGCTTGACGCTGGACAGCTCGCGCTCGATCAGGCCGACCACCGCATCGTTCAGCGTCTGCGGGCTGGCGCCCGGGTAGCTGGCGTAGATGCTGACGCTGGGCGGCGCCACCGCCGGGTAGCGCTCCACCGCCAGGCGCGGGATCGCCAGCACGCCGGCCAGAATGATGAAGATCGCCAGCACCCAGGCGAACACCGGGCGATCGATGAAGAAACGTGCCATGTTGGATTTTCCTGGAGGGACCGGCCCGGGACAGGCTCAGCCCTTGCTGCCGGCCTGCACGGCACCGGCGCCTGCGACCGGCAGCTGCCAGTCGCGCGCATCGACCACTACGCCTTCCTGCAGGCGTTCCTGGCCCTCGACCACCACCTTCTCGCCGGCCTTCAGGCCGGAGCGCACCAGCCACTGGCGATCGACGCTGCCATCGACCTCCAGCGTGCGGATCACCGCCTTGCCGTTGGCGCCGATCACCCAGGCATAGGCCTGGCCGCCGGCGCTGCGCAGCAAGGCCTGCTGCGGCACGGTCAATGCGCTGGCCGGTGCACCGCGCGGCACCTTCGCACGCACGTACATCCCCGGCAGCAGCTGGCGCTGGGGGTTGTCGACCAGGATGCGCAGGATCACGTCTCCGGTGCGCGCGTCGACATTGATACCGGAGAACAGCAGCTGGCCGCGTTCGGACAGTGGCTTGCCCGCTGCACCGATGATGGTTACCGGCAGTTCGCCACCACCGGCACTGCGCTGCAGCGCCTCCAGCTGTGCGGCCGGCTGGCGCACGTCCACGTAGACCTGGTCGATCTGCTGCACCACCGCCATCGGTTCGGCGTCGGCAGCACCGACCAGCGCGCCCTCGGTCACCAGCGCCTGGTCGATGCGGCCGGCAATCGGTGCGCTGACCGTTGCGTAGCGCAGGTCGAGCTGGCGTCGTGCCAGGATCGCGCGCGCCTCGTTCACTGCCGCACGGGCCTGTTCGTACTCGGCACTGGCATCGTCGCGGTGCTGTTGGCTGACCGCCTGCGCGGCCGCCAGCGCATGCAGGCGCTGCGAGTGCACGCGGCTGCGGCCCAGCGCCGCTTCGCTGCGCTGAAGAGCCGCCAGTGCCGAATCCACGTCGGCGCGGAATGCCGCCGGATCGATCTGGAACAGCGCCTGGCCGGCGCTGACTTCCGCGCCCTGGTCAAACAAGCGGCGCTGCACGATGCCACCCACCTGGGCACGGATCTGTGCGGTGCGCACGGCGGACACGCGGCCGGGCAGTTCGTCATCGCGCTGTACCACCTGCGGGCCGACGGTGACCACGCTGACACGCGGCGTGGCTTCCGGCGTGGCTTCGGGGGTGGAGCAGGCCGTCATGGCCAGGGCGAGGGCCGCGATCAACGCGACCGGAGTCCTGAAGGTTCTCATTGCTGTGCACAATGCCGCGCAGGCGGCTGATAGGTTCTGAAGCGTGCAGTCTGCGGGGTGATGATGGGGTTTCGATGGAGGAACTGTGGAGATACGATGGAGGCAAGCACCTTAAGGCCCCGCCCCTGCATGCATGCCTCCCCTGCCCTCGCCGCCCTCGTCCTGATCGTCGAGGATGAGGCCGAGATCGCCGATATTCTTACCGCCTACCTGGAACGCGAAGGACTGCGCACCCTGCGTGCCGCCGATGGCCACAGCGCACTGGACCTGCACCGCAGCGCCCGCCCGGACCTGGTCCTGCTCGACGTACAGCTGCCGCGACTGGATGGCTGGAGCGTGCTGACCCAGCTGCGCCAGCGCGGCGAAACGCCGGTGATCATGCTGACCGCGCTGGACCAGGACCTGGACAAGCTGACCGCGCTGCGCATGGGCGCCGACGACTATGTGGTCAAGCCATTCAATCCGGCCGAAGTTGCCGCGCGCGTGCGTGCGGTACTTCGGCGTACGCTGCGTGCCTCACGCGTGGACACGCCGACGGCGCTGCGCGCGGGCCCATTGCTGATCGACTCGGCCACCCACGCCGTGCACGTCGAAGGCGATGGCTACAGCCATGAAGTACTGCTCACCCTTACCGAGTTCAAGCTGCTGCACTGCATGGCGCTGGCGCCGACCCGCATCTTCAGCCGCAGCGAACTGATGCACGAATGCCTGCCGGAAAGCGAGGCACTGGAACGCACCGTCGACAGCCATGTCAGCAAGCTTCGCCGCAAGCTGGATGAAGTCGGCATGGTCAACGTACCGGCCAGCGTGCGGGGTGTCGGCTACCGGTTGATGGCCGACCGCTGATGGGCCGCCTGCGCCGATCCGGGCTCAGCCGGCACATCATCGTCTCGATGTCGCTGATGGTCATCGGCGTGATCGTGATGATGATCCTGTCGTCATGGTTGCTGTATGCGGTGCTGGTCGAGTTTTTCCCCGGCAGCACCGAGGAACCGGAAGGATGGCTGCCGACCGGGCCGGAGCTGGCGTGGATGGTCGGCGTGATCCTGACCGGCCTGGCGCTGGCCATCGCCGCCTCGTTCCGACTCGCCCATCGCATCCTGTCACCCCTGAATTCACTGGTGGATAGCGTGCGAGCGCTCGCTGGCGGCGATCTGGGTGCACGTGCCAGCGTCGAAGAGAATTCGCCGGGCGAGGTGGCGACCCTGGTCGAGGATTTCAATGCGATGGCGCGCCGCCTACAGCATATGGAGAGCGAGCGTGCGATGTGGCATGCGGCCATCGCCCATGAACTGCGGACCCCGGTGACGATCCTGCGCGGCCGCCTGCAGGGCCTGGCCGAGGGCGTGTTCCAGCCAGACGAATCGCAGTTCCGCAGCCTGCTCGCGCAGGTCGAGGGCCTGTCGCGTCTGATCGAGGATCTGCGCGTACTCAGTCTGTCCGACAATGCACGGCTGGACGTGCGCCGCGCCCGGACCGACGTGGTGGCCGAAGTGCACTCGGTGATGACCCTGGTCGACCCGCAGTTCCGCGCCGCCGGCTTCGTGCTGGAACTGGAAACCAGCCGTGAAGAACACAACGCGCACTGTGATCCGACCCGCCTGCGCCAGGCCCTGCTGGCGCTGCTGGAGAACGCACGCCGCTACGCCAGCCCGGGCAAGGTGCGGATTGCCGTGCATGACACGCCTGGGCACGTGCAGGTGACAATCGAAGACGAAGGTCCGGGCATCGACCCGGAACTTCACACCGACATCTTCACTCCGTTCATGCGCGCCGATGGCTCGCGCTCGCGCCAGGGCGGCGGCAGCGGGCTTGGCCTGGCGGTGGTCAAGGCCATCGCCGATGCACATGGTGGCCGCGTCTACTGCACGCCCGGCAGCGCCGGCGGCAGCCGCTTCGTCATCGAGCTTCCGCGCCAGTAACCGACGTCGCTGCCTGCTCGCGCAGATGCGCACCGAGTTCGGCCAGGTTGCCATCGATCGCATCCATCTGGTCGCGCTGCCTGGACGGCAACTGCTGGCGCAGCTGCACGCGCAGCGCCTGCCAGGCAGGTACGGCCTGCGCACTGGCAGTGGCCACCGCCTCGGACAGCAGCGCCTGGTCGTCGCTCAGCGGCAACCCATAGCCTCCGTCCTGCAGCAGCGTCCCCGGCCGCAACCACTGCCCGCTCTGCTCCAGCAGGCCGCGCAGGCTGCGGGTTTCCGCACTGTCCGGTGAAGCCAGCAGCTGCCGCTTCAGCACGTCACGCGCGCGCAGCTCGGCACGCCGCTGTGCGGCCTGTTCCAGCAGCAGCAAGCCGGCACTGGCGCGCAGGTCGCCCTTCAGCAGCCACGGTGCGCGTTGCTGTGCAGGCAGCTTCAACCAGGCGCGCACATCACGGACGGGCAAGGCCAGCTGCCCCGCCGCCACTGCGAACAACTGCTGGTAGTGGTCGCGTGCAGAGGCGAAGTAATAGCCCTGTGCCTGCGCTGCGCTGCGGTCGGCCAGCACCTGCTCGTCAAGTACCTGCAATCGCGCCAGGCGGCGCTTCAACCCACGCGGGCTCAGCTGGGCCAGACCGGCCCGCCCAAGGCGCGGCACGCCCGCCTGCAGCAGCTTGGCGGTTTCCACCGCGCAGTTGTTGCTGACGAAGTAATAGCGCCCGTCATAGCTCCAGTGCACCTGCGCAGTGCGCTCGAGCAGGCTGGCGATCTCCTCGCGTCGCAGCTGTAACGGCAGCGATTGCAGGCCACGCAGTTCGACCTTGGTGTATTCGTCCACCACCTGCTGCAGCGGCAACACGAACAGCCGCGAGGGATAGCCGCCAGTCAGTCCGCGCCAGTTGGAAATCTGCACGTCGCCGACGAATGCACGGAACGACAGCACGCGGTGGTACTCCAGGTCCAGGCGGCAGTCCGGCCCCGGTGCGCGGCCGGGTCGGCAGATCACCAGCCGCAGCATGCTGTGGCCCCAGCGGCTCATCGGTTGTGCGCTGCCTTCGGCGAACAGGTAGTCCACGGCATAGACACGCGCGGGGTCGAGCTGCAGCAGCGATGCGGCACCCTCTTCTGAGTCGGACTGGAGCAAGGGCAGCGTCGTAGCGCAGTGCGACTGCGGCAGCGATGGCGGTGTTCCGAAATGGGCCTGGTACCACTGCGCCAGTGCCGGGCGCCGGCAGGCGAATTCGGCATCGAGCACGAAATGCTCGGCGTTCACCGCCAGGTATTCGGCCGGGTCCTTCAGTTCATAGGCATCCGGGCTGCGGTCACGGAAGTCGTTGTCGCCGCGCCCCATATGCCAGGGCTTGCGCTGCCACCCGGCCAGATCGCGCCAACGCGGGCTGCGCGACCATGCCGCGCCGCTTCGATCTGCCACATGGGTCAGTTCGTGCACGAGCGCGCTCCGCCTTGCCCGGCGCGCACCCGGCAGGCCGTCTTCAAGCAGGTCGCGGCGCAGGGCAATGCCGCCAGCAAAGGCGCGGCCGTGCACGTCAGCCGGCAGGTCGTCGCTCCAGCGCACCTGCACGCGTGCCGGCAACGCGCGCAGCAGGCCATCGGGCAGCAATGACTGCACGTCGGCCAGGGTCTGGCTGGCGAGCTGCTGCTGCGCCGGATCGAGACCTGAGGGATCGAGCTGAAGGCGATCGGCTGCGTGCGCGGAAGGGATGAGCAGCCACGCCAATGCGGCGATCCACCCGCACCGCCCGCTGTGCCTCTGTAGAGCCGAGCCATGCTCGGCTGAATGCCCGGCGCATGCGGATCGCAACAGCAGCCGAGCTTGGCTCGGCGCTACAGAAAGCGATGACGCCGAGGCCATGCTGCCTGGATCACCGCGCCAGCAGCGCGCGGGCCAGTTCCAGATCGCTCTGCTGCTGTGCGGCGGCGCTCTGCTCACGCAGGTGGACCAGCGCGGCCTGCAGGCGCGCACCCCGGATCTGGCCGTCGCTGGCAACGAATGCGGCGGCATCATCACGTGCAGCCTGCACCACCTTGTCATCGCCCGAACTGCTGGCCGAAGAGCCCGACGATGCGCCGGTGGCGGAACCGGCCGAGGTGCCGGCGAAGCTGGAAGCGAAGCCGGCCAGCGGCAGGGACAGCAGGGCAAGCAGCAGAAGCGGACGGGTCATCGGTGCGGAGCCGGTTGTGAAGGTGCGTGGAGCGTAACGGGTACGTGAAGGATTTTGCCGGCTCAGAGGTCGAAGAGCTTGCCGGGATTCAGCCGCGCTTGGGGATCGAACGCGCGTTTGACCGCCTTCATCAGGGCGATCTCGGCCGGGCCACGGGTGCTGTCCAGGTACCCCTTCTTGACCAGGCCGATGCCGTGTTCGGCCGAAATGCTGCCGTCGAAGCGGGCCAGCACCTGCGCCAGCAGCTTGGTCACCTGCTCGCACTGCGCCACGAAATCGGCGTCGCTGGTGTCATCGGGCTTGAGCACGTTGATGTGCAGGTTGCCGTCGCCGATATGGCCGAACCAGACCACGTCGAAGTGCGGGTAGGCTTCACCGATCAGCGCCTGGGTCTCGGCCAGGAACGCCGGCATCGACGAGATCCGCACAGAGACATCATTCTTGTAGGGCTTGTAGCGCGCCAGCGACTCAGTGATGCCTTCGCGCAGACGCCACAGCTGGGCCGCCTGGGCGTCGCTGGCGCTGATCACGCCGTCGCTGACCCAGCCATTGCCCATGCAGTCCTCGAAGGCCGCCATCGCCGCCGCTTCCTGAGCGTCGTCGCCGGCGGCGAACTCGGTGACCACGTAGTACGGATGCACCTCATCGAACGGCGCCTGCGCACCGTGCGCCAGCACATGCTCCAACGCCCGGTCGGTGAAGAACTCGAAGGCCTGCAACTGCAGGCGCGCACGGAACGCGGCGAACACCTGCATCAGCACTTCGAAGCTGGGCAGTGCCAGCAGCATCACGTTGCTTGCAGGCGGCGGATCGGTCAGCTTCACCGTCGCCTCGACAATCACGCCCAAGGTGCCCTCCGAGCCGATCAGCAGCTGGCGGAAGTCGTAGCCGCTGGAGTTCTTGATCAGGCCCTTGTTGAGCTCGAGCAGTTCGCCACCGGCAGTGACCACCTTCAGCCCTGCGATCCACTCGCGGGTATTGCCGTAGCGGATCACGCGGATGCCGCCGGCATTCGTAGCGATGTTGCCGCCGATCGTGCAGGAACCACGCGCGGCGAAATCCACCGGGTAGATCAGGCCATGGTCCAGCGCGGCATTGTGCACGGCTTCCAGCGGCATGCCGGCCTGCACCACCAGCGTGCGATCGACCGCATCGTAGGCCAGTGCCTTGTTCATCCGTTCCAGGCTGAGCACCAGCTCGCCGTTGGCCGCCACTGCGCCACCGGACAGGCCGGTGCGGCCGCCGGACGGCACCACCGCCACGTCATTCCCGGCGCTCCAGCGCATCACCGCCTGTACTTCCTCGACCGTGGCCGGCAGCGCGACCGCCAGCGGCGCCGGTGTCCAGCGCCGGGTCCAGTCGCGCCCGTAATGCTCCAGGTCGGCCGGGTCGGTCTTCAGCTTCAGGCCGGGACAGGCCTGCTGCAGCGAGGCAATGCGGGAATCAGTCATGACGGTCCAGCGCGGGGCGTGAAGAACGGGCAAGCGTGCCAGCGGCACGCGCCAGCGTCCAGCCCCGCAGGCAGGCAGATAGCTACCGATGCAACCAATTGCGCACTGCACCATGGGCGTCGCGATCTGGCATAGTGATTGGCCCCTGTCCCACTGGCCGTGTTGCCCCATGTCGCCGAAGAAGACCTCGTTCCCGAAGCAGGATATCCGCGTGCTGTTGCTGGAGGGGGTCAGCCAGACCGCCGTGGAGGTGTTCAGCGCCGCCGGCTACAGCCAGATCGAGGCGCACACCAAGGCGCTGCCCGAGGACGAACTGAAGGCGCGCATCGCCGAGGCGCACATCGTCGGCATCCGTTCGCGCACCCAGCTCAGCGCTGAGGTACTGGCCGAGGCCAAGCGCCTGATCGCGGTGGGCTGCTTCTGCATCGGCACCAACCAGGTCGACCTGGACGCGGCCGAGCTGGCCGGCATCCCGGTGTTCAACGCGCCCTATTCCAATACCCGCAGCGTGGCCGAGCTGGTGATCGCCGAGGCGATCATGCTGACCCGCGGCATTCCGCAGAAGAACGCCGAATGCCATCGCGGCGGCTGGTCGAAGTCGGCCAGCGGCAGCCATGAGGTGCGCGGCAAGACGCTGGGCATCATCGGCTACGGCCACATCGGCACCCAGGTCGGCGTGCTGGCTGAGTCGCTGGGCATGCAGGTGATCTTCCACGACGTGGAAACCAAGCTGGCGCTGGGCAATGCGCGTGCTGCCGCCAGCCTGGACGACCTGCTGGCGCGCGCCGACATCGTGACCCTGCACGTGCCGGAAACCCCTTCCACGCAGTGGATGATCGGCAGCACCGAGCTGGCGAAGATGCGCAAGGGTGCGCACCTGATCAATGCCGCACGCGGCACCGTGGTCGACATCGATGCACTGGACGCGGCGTTGGCCAGCGGCCACGTCGGCGGCGCCGCGCTGGACGTGTTCCCGGTCGAGCCGAAGGGCAACGGCGATATCTTCGAATCGCCGCTGACCCGCCACGACAACGTGATCCTGACCCCGCACGTGGGCGGCAGCACGCTGGAGGCGCAGGACAACATCGGCGTGGAAGTGGCGGCCAAGCTGGTGCGCTACAGCGACAACGGCAGCACCCTGTCGGCGGTCAACTTCCCCGAAGTGACCCTGCCCGAGCACGCCGACAGCCTGCGCCTGCTGCACATCCACCAGAACGTGCCGGGCGTGCTGTCCAAGGTCAACGAGATCTTCTCGCGCCACAACGTCAACATCGACGGTCAGTTCCTGCGCACCGACCCGAAGGTGGGCTACGTGGTCATCGACATCACCGCCAGCGAGGAACAGGCCGCGGCCGTGCGCGACGAACTGGCCGCGATTCCGGGCACGCTGCGTACGCGCATCCTGTATTGACGCGCGTTCCACCTTGCACTTGTAGAGCCGAGCCCATGCTCGGCTGCGCTTCTGGCCGACATTGAGCCGAGCATTGGCTCGGCTCCACATATTGCTAGCGCGCCAACCACCGGCGCGCCATGCGCTGCATCGACTCATCCGATTCCGGGTCTGCGGCGACCTCCGCCACCGGCCGCCAGGCCAGCTCCAGCGACTCCTCGCTGAGCACGAAGGCCTCGCCGCCCAGTGCCCGGATCACGAAACGCACGTCATAGTGCCAGTGTCCCGGCACGTCCTTGCGTTCCGGAATCCAGTGCTTGTCGATGTCGAAGATGGCAGGGTCTTCCAGCACCAGGCCGCTCAGGCCGGACTCCTCCTCGGCCTCCTTCAGCGCGACCTGGGCCAGGTCGCGGTCGCCGTCGGCGTGGCCGCCCAGCTGCAGCCAGCGCTGCAGCTTGCGGTGGTGGGTCAGCAGCAGGCGCTGGCCATCGGCACTGACCAGCCAGCAGCTGGCGGTGAAGTGGCCGGCCAGGCGCTCGCGGCGGAACGGATCTTCCGGATCGTCCAGCAATGTGCCGAATTCGGCAGCCAGTGCGTCGTGGGCCGGTTCGCGGCGGGCATAGTCACGCAGCAGGCCACGCAGGCGATCGTCAAGCACGGCAAGGGTTTCGGCGGTCTGGCTCATGAATGGGCGGCGTTTGGAAAAATACTGCTCATTATCGCCGTTCATTGTTGCGATTGCGCTTGTGCGTTGGCTTCAGCTTTGGCTAAGGTACAGCGGGCCGTTCGCGCGGCCTTCACCATTCCAGGGTTGCCGGCAACGTATCGGCGGCCCACCCAATCCGATCACTAGGAAGTACTGCATGCTGAAAGCTCTGTTGAGGGTCAAGCCGGTTGAACCGGCCGGGCACGTCGATGCCGGCGAACCCATCGAAGGCAGCCTGGATGGCGAAGCCACGCTGAAACGGACCCTCACGGCTAAACACCTCATCCTGCTTGGCGTAGGTGCGGTGATCGGCGCTGGTATCTTCGTGCTGACCGGCCAGGCCGCGGCCAACCATGCCGGCCCGGCGGTCATGCTGTCGTTCGTGATCGCCGGCTTCGCCTGCGCCCTGGCGGGCCTGTGCTACGCCGAGTTCGCGGCGATGATGCCGGTCTCCGGCAGTGCCTACTCCTATTCCTACGCCACCCTGGGCGAGGGCATGGCCTGGTTCATCGGCTGGTGCCTGGTGCTGGAATACCTGTTCGCCTCGGCCTCGGTCGCGGTGGGCTGGTCGGCGTACCTGATCAGCTTCATCACCACCACGCTGCACATGCCGTTCCCGGATGCCCTCAGCGCGGCCCCGATTGCCTGGACCGGCAGCGAGTTCATCGCTTCGGGCAAGCTGTTCAACCTGCCGGCGGTGCTGATCGTGGCGGCGGTGTCCGGCCTGCTGTACGTGGGTGTGACCCAGTCGGCCTTCGTCAACGCGATCATCGTGGCGATCAAGGTCACCGTCATCTGCCTGTTCATCGGTATCGGCGCGGCCCACATCGACCCCGCCAACTGGCAGCCGTTCATCCCGGAAAACACCGGCGTGCCGGGTGAGTTCGGCTGGAGCGGCGTGTTCCGCGCGGCCACCATCGTGTTCTTCGCCTACATCGGCTTCGATGCTGTCTCCACCGCAGCCGGTGAAACCAAGGACCCGCAGCGCAACATGCCGATCGGCCTGCTCGGCTCGCTGGCCGTGTGCACCATCGTCTACATCATCGTCTGTGCGGTGCTGACCGGCATGATGCCCTACCACCTGCTGGGCACCGACAAGCCGGTGGCCACCGCGCTGGAGCCCTACCCGACCCTGTCCTGGCTGAAGACGTTCGTGGAGATCGGTGCCATCGCCGGCCTGTCCTCGGTGGTGCTGGTGATGATGATGGGCCAGACCCGCATCGCCTACACGATCTCCCGCGACGGCCTGCTGCCGAAGTTCTTCGGCAAGGTCCACGCCCGCTTCCGCACCCCGTATGTCGCTACCATCGTGGTCGGCGTGATCGCTGCCGCCCTGGCCGGCCTGGTGCCGCTGAACGTGCTGGGCGAGCTGGTGTCGATGGGCACCCTGCTGGCCTTCGCCACGGTCTGCATCGGCGTGCTGGTACTGCGCTATTCCAAGCCGGAAATCCATCGCCCGTTCCGCGTGCCGATGGTGTGGATCATCTGCCCGCTGGGCGCGGCCACCTGCCTGTTCCTGTTCTGGCAGGCGTTCGTGGTGCACTGGCACCTGTTCGTGGGCTGGACGCTGCTCGGCCTGCTGATCTACCTGGGCTACGGCATCCGCAACAGCAAGCTGGCCAAGTCGCCCTGATCCGCCTACGGGCCGGCCTCGCGCCGGCCCGTCCGTTTTCCCCGCGCGCCAGCCACGGCGCGCTTCGACAAGACCACCACACATGTTCAAGCAACTGTGGGCCACCAAGCACCCGCACGCCGCCCATGAAGACGCCAATGGCCTGAGCCTGCGCCGCCACCTCGGCCCCTGGGGGCTGACCGCCCTCGGCATCGGCGCGGTGATCGGCGGCGGCATCTTCGTCATCACCGGCCAGGCCGCCGCCAACCACGCCGGCCCGGCCATCATGCTGTCCTTCGTGCTGGCCGCCATCTGCTGCGCCTTCTGCGCGCTGGCCTACGCCGAGTTCGCCTCGATGGTGCCGGTTTCCGGCAGCGCCTACACCTACACCTACGCCACCTTCGGCGAGCTCTCGGCCTGGTTCATCGGCTGGATGCTGGTGCTCGAATACGGCGTCTCCGCCTCGGCGGTGGCGGTCAGCTGGACCGGCTACTTCCTCAGCCTGCTCAGCCAGTTCGACATCCATCTGCCCGCCGCGCTGGTCAGCGCGCCACTGGACGCACAGCTGCGCCCCACCGGCGCGATCGCCAACCTGCCCGCCGCGGCACTGGTGATGCTGCTGACCTGGCTGTGCTACGTCGGCATCAGCAAGTCCTCGGCGATGAACATGGCCATGGTCGTGCTCAAGACCGGCTTGATCGTGCTGGTCATCGTTGTCGGCTGGAAGTACGTGGATACCAGCAACTGGACCCCGTTCATCCCGGCCAACGAGGGCCCCGGCAAGTACGGCATGGAAGGCGTGCTGCGCGGCGCGGCGATGGTGTTCTTCGCCTACATCGGCTTCGAGGCAGTGTCGGTGGCGGCGCAGGAATCGAAGAACCCGCAGCGCGACATGCCGATCGGCATGATGCTGTCACTGGTGGTCTGCACCGTGCTGTACATCGCGATGGCCGCGGTGATGACCGGCCTGGTGCCGTTCCAGCTGCTGGGCACCGATGAGCCGGTGGTGACCGCGGTGGCCGCGCATCCGCAGCTGGGTTGGCTGCGCTGGGTGGTCGAGGTCGGCGCGCTGGTCGGCCTGTCCTCGGTGGTGCTGGTGATGATCATCGGCCAGCCGCGCATCTTCATGATCATGGGCCGCGACGGCCTGCTGCCACCGGTGTTCACCAGGATCCATCCGAAGTACCGCACCCCGCACATCAACACCGTGATCACCGGCATCGGCATCGCGCTGCTGGCGGCGCTGTTCCCGCTGGACATCCTCGGCGAACTGACCTCGATGGGCACGCTGATCGCGTTTGCCGCCGTGTGCGCGGGCGTGCTGATCCTGCGCCGCACCCAGCCGGACCTGCCGCGCCCGTTCCGCATGCCGATGGCGTGGCTGATCTGCGGCCTGGGCGTGCTGAGCTGCCTGGCGCTGCTGTCGGCGATGACGATGCACAACTGGATGCTGATGGGCGTGTGGACGTTCGTCGGTTTCGTGATCTATTTCTGCTACGGGTTCAGGCACAGCCGCCTGCGGGGTCAGTGAGGTTTTTTGTTTTGCAGGGCCTGCGGCCCTGCACCCGCGTCTGAAGCCAGAGCAACGGCAAGAGCGGGTGTGTTGGTTTGGCGGGGAGGCATGGGTACGCGGGGGACGCCACGTGCCCATGCCTCCCCACCCCTGACAGTCTCCCGGCGTGTCCGGTAGATCCACGCCATGCGTGGATGAAGCGTTCCCGGAAGCGAATGTATCGGGACGAATCTTCTGTAGAGCCGAGCCATGCTCGGCTGCGAGCAAGCGCAGCGCCGCGACCCGCTTTTCGCTCTTCCTTCTTCACTCCGTGGCCGGCCGCAGCCGGAACCTGTCCGAGGCGGGGCGGGTGGGCCGTGCAGGGGCGTTGGCGCCATGGATGGCGCCATCGAGCTTACAGGGACGTACTTGCAGCGTCCCCGGCACGGCCCACCGGCGCGGGGCCGGCGCCGCCCCCCGCCCCCCCCCCCTCCCCCCCCCCCCCCCCCCCCCCCCCCCCCCCCCCCCCCCCCCCCCCCCCCCCGCCAAACCCATGAACCGCTCTGCACGACCCGCCACGAGGGGCTCAGCCGTTGGCCGAATCCAGTAAAATCACCCGCATGAACGCCCCCACCTTCCCCTACGACACCGCCCGCCTGGGCGAACTGGCCCAGCTGCTGATCGACAACGTCCGCGAGCTGGCCCAGGCCGGCTGGACCCCGGCTACCAGCAGCAACTTCTCCCACCGCCTGGACGACCGCCACGCCGCGATCACCGTCTCCGGCAAGGACAAGGGCCGCCTGATCGAGGACGACATCATGGTGGTGGACTTCGATGGCAAGGCCGTCGGCCGCCCGCTGCGCCCCTCCGCCGAAACCCTGCTGCACACCCAGCTGTACCGCCGCTTCCCGGAAATCGGCTGCGTGCTGCACACCCATTCGCCGGTGCAGACCATCGCCTCGCGCTTGTACGCGCCGCAGGGCCATGTGCACCTGGAAGGCTACGAGCTGCTGAAGGCCTTCGCCGGCAACAGCACCCACGAGATGGCCATCGACGTACCGGTGTTCGCCAACACCCAGGACATGAACGTGCTTTCGCAGCAGGTCGATGATCTGCTCGACCGCCAGAACCTGTGGGGCTACCTGATCGATGGCCACGGGCTGTACGCCTGGGGCCGCGACATGGCCGAAGCGCGCCGTCACCTGGAGGCCTTCGAGTTCCTGTTCCACTGCGAGCTGGAACTGCGCAAGCTGCGCGGCTGAACCCGCGCGCAGGTGCAGATGCCGATCCGGAATCTGCACCCTGCGCCCACCCTGCTACCCTGTCTTTCCCCCGAGACGTTCAAGCTGCCGCCATGAGCCGACTGCGCATCTACGACGACACCCGCCCCGAATCGCCGCTGCTGGACACCCAGGACGGCGCTGTCATCGCTGCCGAACTGAAGCAGATCGGCGTCACCTTCGAGCGCTGGCAGGCCACCGCACCGGTCGCGCCGGGCGCCAGCCAGGATGAAGTGTTCGCCGCCTACCGTGCGGACATCGACCGCTTGGTCGCCGAGCGCGGCTTCAAGAGCGTGGACGTAGCCTCGATCGCCCCGGACAACCCCAACCGCGCCGAGCTGCGCAGGAAGTTCCTCGACGAGCACTTCCACAAGGAAGACGAGGTGCGCTTCTTCGTCGCCGGCTCCGGCCTGTTCACCCTGCACGTGGAAGACAAGGTGTACGAGATCGAGTGCGTGAAGGACGACCTGATCGCCGTGCCCGATGGCACCACCCACTGGTTCGACATGGGCGATGAGCCCAGCTTCGTGGCGATCCGCTTCTTCACCGAGCCGGATGGCTGGGTCGGTCACTTCACCGGCACCGACATCGCACAGAAGTTCCCCCGTTACGTCCCTACCCAGGCATCCTGATCCATGCAGCCCCGCGTCATCCTGACCGATATCGAAGGCACTACCAGCAGCATCTCGTTCGTCAAGAACGTGCTGTTTCCCTATGCGCGCCAGGCGCTGCCCGGCTTCGTCGCCGAACACGGCCAGGACCCGGACGTGCGCCGCTGGCTGGACGCGGTAGCCACCGAGATCGGCGGCGCCTGCCAGGACAGCCTGGTGGTCGAAACGCTGCAGGGCTGGATCGACCAGGACCGCAAGCACACCGCGCTGAAGGCCCTGCAGGGCCGGATCTGGGACGCCGGCTACCGTCGCGGCGACTACACCGCGCACTTCTATCCGGAAGTGACGGCGGTACTGAAGGGCTGGCACGCCTCGGGCCTGCCGCTGTACGTGTACTCCTCCGGTTCGGTGCCGGCGCAGAAGCTGTTCTTCGGTTTCAGCGGCGCCGGCGACCTCAGCCCGCTGGTGTCGGGCTGGTTCGATACCGAAGTCGGCGGCAAGCGTGAGGCCGACAGCTATCGCCGCATCGTGCAGGCGATCGGCGTCCCGGCCGGCGAGATCCTGTTCCTGTCGGATGTGGTGGAAGAGCTGGACGCCGCCCGCGAAGCCGGCCTGCAGACCCGCCTGATCGACCGTCTGGATGATTACCCGCTGCCGCGCACCGGCCAGGCCACCAACGGCCATGAGCGGGTCGAGAATTTCCAGCAGATCCAGCTGTAACTCGAAAAGGGTAGATGCCAACCTTGGTTGGCATGCTCCCGGCGTGCCAACCAAGGTTGGCACCTACCAGAGCAGAATATGCCTGCCCGATGGTCCGGTAGATGCCAACCTTGGTTGGCATACGGCCGATGTGTCAACCAAGGTTGACACCTACCATAACATGGTTCGCCTGCCCTCAACGATCGTTGAGTGTTTTTACCTTCAACGCTTCTCGCAGCGTCGTCAGATCCACCGGACCACGCACTGCAATGTCCCGGGTTTCACCCGGCAGCAGGTCCAGCAGGTTGTCTTCGATCTGCACATCCAGCGCACCGAAATCGATCCACGTCGCGCGCACGTATGCCGCGCTTTCCAGCCGTAGTCGATAGTGGTCGCCTTCTATGGACAACGTGGCCTTGAGCTTCTGCCGCGGCAACACCTGGTCCTTGGCCTCGGCGAAACCGACCACCTGCCTCGCGCTCACCTTGCCGTCCTGCAGCAGTTCGAACACCGCCACCGTGCGCTTCGGGTCGGCACCGGCCAGCAGTTCGGCGTCGCGGAAATCACCGATCGAGGTGACACCTTCCCCCGCCAACGTGACCGCCTCCTCACGGCGGCCCAGCACCTTGCCCTCCACGTCCATCACCCGCAGCCGCAAACGTGCCTCCCGCGCGGCGCCATCATTGATCAGGCGCACCCGCGTATTGCCCTCGTCGCGCAGCGCAGCCACCGTCACCGGCGCGAAGAAACGCCGCGCGGCAAAGTGCAGCGCCTTCCAGCGGCCGAAGTAGTCCACGCTGGACCATGAAGCGCCCGGCCAGACATCGTTGAGCTGCCAGTACAGCGAACCCATCGTGTACGGACGCGAGGCGCGGTGATGCAGCGCCGCCAGGGCGATGCCATCGGCCTGCATCACCTGGCTCAGGTAGACGAAGTCCTCGAAGTCCTTTGGCGTGCCGTAGCCCAGTTCGATGTAATGCAGCAGGCGGCTGTTGCCCTCGCCGGCCATGAATTTCTGGTGCGCGCGGATGACCGGGCTGTCGATGCGCTGCTCGGCACGGGTGGCGATCTGGTCCACCGTCGCCACCGACGGCCACGCCTGCAGCCCGTACTCGGACATGAAGCGTGGGGTCTCGCGCAGATAGGCCTGCACCGGCAGCGCCGGATTGCCCCAGACCTGCCAGTAATGCTTGTCGCCGCGGGTGGAATCGTTGGCTTTCTCGTCCAGATCATTGCTGGGCGAGCTGGACCAGTACGGCACGCCCAGCCCCTCCTCACCCACCACCTGGCGCAGGTCGTTGCCGAACAGGTCGACATAGCCCTGCCACACCTTCGCTGCAAACGCCGGGTCGGCCGCCTTCAGGTCGCGACCGTGGCCCCAGTCCTTCCAGGCGGTTTCTTCCTCGTTGTTACCACACCACAGCACGATGCTGGGGTGATGGCGCAGCCGGCGCACGTTGTCGCGCGCCTCGGCCATCACGCTGGCACGGAAGGCCGGATCGTAACCCGGCTGCATGCCGCCGCCGAACATGAAGTCCTGCCAGACCAGCAGGCCCAGCTCGTCAGCGATGTCGAAGAACGCATCATCCTCGTAGTAGCCGCCGCCCCAGTTGCGCAGCATGTTCATGTTGGCGTCGCGCGCGGCCGTCAGTACCTGGCGCAGGCGTGCGGCATCGGCGCGCGCGGGGAAGGCATCGAACGGAATGACGTTGGCGCCCTTGGCGAAGATCTCCACACCGTTGATGACGAAGGCGAAGCCCTGTCCACCCTTGCCGTCTTCCTCACGGCGCAGCTCAACCGTGCGCAGGCCGATGCGCTGCTCGCGCACCCGCGTTGCATCGGCGCCATCATCCAGGCGGGCCTGCACGGTGTAGCGGTCCTGTGCACCGTGGCCGACCGGCCACCAGCGCTGCGGCTTGACCAGTTCGACTGGTACTTCGACAGCGTTCTGGCCGGGCTTCAACAGCACCGTGCGCTGCACCTGGGCCACGCTGCGGCCTTGCGGATCGCGCACATCGACATTGACCACCGCAGAACCGGCAGCGTTGCCCTGCTCCACCTGCAGCAACACCGCCAGCTTCGCCTGTTCCGCGCTTAATGCATCGGTGCGCACGGCAAGATCGGTCAGGCGGTGCGCATCCCAGGCCTGCAGGTCGACCCCGCGCCAGACGCCGGCGGTGACATAGCGCGGGCCCCAGTCCCAACCGAAGTGGTAGGCCGGTTTGCGCGCGAAGTTGCCGACCATCGCGTCTTTGGGCTCATCCCCATAGGGCGAAGGATAGTTGCCGGCGATCTTGTGCGGCATCGCCTGCACGCCCGGCAGCAGGGTGCGGATGGGCGATCGGAACACGATCTGCAGTTCATTGCCATTCGCCCGCAGGCGCCGGTCCACGCGCGCACGCCACGTGCGGTGCGCGTTGTCTGCACGCAGCAGCGGCTTGCCGTTGAGGCTGACCTCGGCATAGGTATCCAGCCCGTCAAAGCGAAGCTCGGCATTGGGCTTGGCCAGCGTCGCCGCATCCACGTCGAAGCGGGCGCGGTATTCCCAGGCTGCCAGGCCGATCCACTGCAGCTCCGCCTCGGGCGCACCGACGTACGGATCGCGGATCAGCCCGTGGGCCAGCAGGTCGGTGTGCACGCTGCCCGGCACCTTCGCCGCACGCCACTGCTGCAGGCCCGGATGGGCTGCACCCTGCGCGTCGCCGGGCAGCATGCGGAACTCCCACTGCGCCTGCAACGGGGCCGCCAGTGCAGGGAACACAGAGGTTGCGACCAGCAGCAGGAGCAGGCGGACAACGAGGGAAAGGCGATGCACGGGATGCTCCTGTTTTTCCGCCGGGCCTGGCCCGGCGCTACCTGCAAGTCTGATTCGAGGTAGTGCCGGGCCATGCCCGGCGTACCCATCTCAACGCACGACGTTCAATACTTCGTAGCACGCACCCATGGTGTGGTAATCCACCTTGCCTGCCGGGCTCTTCTCGTCGCTGTACTTGCGGTTGTCGGCATCGAGGATGCGGAACCAGGCACCGTACTGGTGGTCGACGAAGTGCTCCCACGAGTACGCCCAGATGCGCTCGTACCACTGCCAGTAGCGGTCATCGCCGGTGCGCTGGGCCATCAGTGCGGCGGTGGCCAGGGTCTCGGCCTGAACCCAGAAGTACTTGTCGTCGTCGCAGACGAAACTGTCGCCACCGATCGGGGCGCCCTCCATGCCCGGCTGCCGGCGCGATTCCGGCGCGAAGCCGTAGTAGAGGCCACCACGCGCCTCATCCCAGCTGCGGGCCACGGCGACATCGAACAGATGCTGCGCGGTCGCCACCAGCCAATCGGCCTGCACATGGCGGTCCAGGATCAGCAGCAGCTTGGCCCACTCGGTCTGGTGACCGGGCTGGAAGCCCCACGGGCGGAACAAGTGCTTGGGGTCGTCCAGGTTGTAGTCCCAGTCGATCTCCCAGTTCACGTCATAGTGTTCCCAGACCAGGCCACCGGCCTTGGCGGCCTGGCGGCGGGTCATGTTGTCGGCCAGCTGCAGCGCGCGTTCCACATAGCGCTGCTCGCCACTGGCCTCGAACGCCGCCAGCATCGCCTCGCACATGTGCATGTTGGCGTTCTGGCCACGGTAGCCGGTAAAGTTCCACTGGCCATCGGCCTCGTCCTTGTACAGGCCGTGTTCCGGCTCCCAGAAGCGCGCTTCCAGCAGCTGCCAGGTCTCGTCCATCCACGCGCGGGCCTGCTCGATGCCGGCCTTCAACGCACAGCTGTAGGCCAGCAACACGAAGGCCACGCCGTAGCAATGGTTCATGTCGTCCTCGACCTTGCCGTCGCGCAGGGTCCAGGCATAGCCACCGGTAACCGGATTGCGATGCACCTCGCGCAGGTAGCGCACGCCGTGCTCGACCGCGTCGCGGTATTCAGCGTTGCCGAATTCGCGGTAGGCCATCGCGTAGTTGAAGACGAAGCGCGTGCTGCTGACCAGATGGCGATGGCTGGCATCGTAGATGCTGCCGTCATCGCGGAAGTAGTGGAAGAAGCCGCCGTTCGGGTCGATGCAGCGCGGGTGGTAGAACGCCATCGTGTCGGCGATATGCGCACGCAGGAACGCGGGCGAACGGAAATCGGGCGAGGTGTTCATGCGGTAATGTCCTGGGCCTGCAGCAGCTGCTGCACTTCATCGAGCGAGGGCATCGCGGCGAACGCGCCCTTGCGGGTAACAGCCAGCGCGCCGACCGCGGCGCCGAAGCGCAGCGTGGCGGTGATCGCCTCGGGGTCCTGGCAGAACGCGGCAAAGCCTGCGCCCGCCCCGCCACGCTCCAGCAGTCCGACCAGCACCCCACCGACAAAGGCATCGCCGGCGGCCGTGGTATCGACGGTGGCTACGCGGAAGCTGGTGACCGTGCCGTGGTTGTCGCGCGTGTACCAGTGCAGCGTGGCCGCACCATCGGTAACGATGACCCAGCGTGCCTGCGCAGCCAGCAGGCGCTTCAGCACCACTGCCTCACCATCGGCACCCAGCGGTGCCGCCAGGTAGTCCAGCTCCTCGCGCGACAGCTTGACCAGGTCGGCACGCTGCAGCGCCTGCCACAGGCGCGGCGTCGGATCTTCGCTGGCCGGCCACAGTGCCGGGCGCAGGTTGAGGTCCAGGCTGACCACCGCACCGGCGGCACGGGCGCGCTCCATGCCGGCGAAGGTCGCCTCGGCGATGGACGGCTCGGTCAGGCTGTTGGAGCAGACGTGGAAGCACTGCGCGCTGTCGAAGCACGCGGCCTGGAAGTCGCTGTCACGGAACAGCAGGTCGGCGGCCGGGGGGCGGTAGAAACTGAAGCTGCGCTCGCCGCTGGCATCCAGCGCGACGAAGGCCAGTGCGGTCTTGGCCGCATCGGTACGCACGATGTAATCCGTGCCTACGCCGTGTTCGACCAGGCTCTCGGCCAGGAAGTCACCAAACATGTCGCGGCCCAGCATGCCGACGAACTGGGTCTTCGCACCCAGTCGCGCTGCCGCCACCGCAACGTTGGCCGGCGCCCCGCCGGCGTACTGCAGGAACGCGCGCGGCGTGTCGGCCGAGGCCGGCGGCTGCGCCAGTAGATCGATCAAAATTTCGCCGAAGCAAACGATGGAACCCATTCCGGACTCAGCCTCCCTGCGTTGCGGAAGCCGGCGTACGTGCGCCGACCAGTCCGTAGAAAATGATGTAGCCGTAGCACAGCAGCGGCAGGATGAAGCTGGCCTGCACACCGATGTGGTCGGCCAGCACGCCCTGCAGGTACGGCACTACGGCACCGCCGACGATGGCCATGATCAGCAGGCTGGAGCCCTTGTTGGTCAGCGGGCCCAGGCGCTCGATGCTCAGCGCGAAGATGGTCGGGAACATGATCGAATTGAACAGGCCGATCGCCACCACCGAGTACAGCGCGATGTTGCCGGAGGTCAGCATGGTCGTGACCAGCAGTGCCACGTTGACCAGCGCGAAGATCGCCAGCAGGCGGCTGGGCGAGAAGCGCGCCAACAGCGCCGAGCCGGCGAAGCGGCCGATCATCGCCATGGTCCAGTAGGCCGACACGTAATGGGTGGCCTCCTGTTCGCTGAAGCCACCGATGTTCGGCATCGACAGGTAATTGACCAGGAAGCTGCCGATCGATACTTCGGCACCGACGTAGAAGAAGATGCCCAGCACGCCCAGCAGCAGGTGGCGCTTGCGCAGCGCATCCAGGTAGCTGTGGCGGTGACCCTGGTCGGCCTGTTCGGTGGCATCGCTCAGTGCCGGCAGGCGGAACAGGAACACGAACAGCGCCAGCAGCACCAGCGCAACGGCCAGGCCCACGTACGGGCCCTGCACGGCCTGCGCCTCGGCGGCGCGGTAGGCCAGCTGTTCGGCGGGCGGCAGCGCGCTCAGTTCATCGGCGCTCTTGACCGTGTTGGACAGGATCAGCATGCCGCCGAAGATCGGGGCGATGGCCGTGCCCAGCGAGTTCAGTGCCTGCGCCAGGGTCAGGCGGCTGGAGCTGGTCTGCTCCGGGCCCAGCAGCGCGACGTAGGGGTTCGCAGCAACCTGCAGCACGGTGATGCCGGTGGCCAGCACGAACAGTGCGCCGAGGAAGGCGCCATACACGCGCAGCTCGGCCGCCGGCCAGAAGCCCAGTGCGCCGATACCGGCGATCACCAGGCCGGCCACGATGCCCTTCTTGTAACCCAGCGCCGCCACCAGGCGGCCGGCCGGCAGCGACATCAGGAAATAGGTTCCGAAGAAGGTGAACTGCACCAGCATCGCCTTGGCGTAGTTCAGCTCGAACACTGCCTTCAGGTGCGGGATCAGGATGTCATTGAGGCAGGTCAGGAAGCCCCACATGAAGAAGATCGTGGTGACCACGGCCAGCGCCTTGCCGTTGGTGACGGCGGGTGCGTTGCCCGAAGAACCCGATGGACGGGGCGTTGCGGAGATCGGCATGCGGTACGCGCCTCGATGCGCGGAAGGTCGTTGTTGCGTGGAAGGGGTACGTGGAAGGAATCAGTTCGGCCGTGCGGCACTGCTTTCGCGGATGCGCAACTGCACCGGCGCCACCGTGCGCCGTGGTGGCGCGTCCGGTTCGTCCAATCGTTGCAGCAGCAGCGCGGCCGCCTGCCGGCCCCGCTCGCGCGGATCGGCGGTGAGCGTGGTCAATGGCGGCACCGCGACCGATGCCTCGGAAATATCGTCGAAGCCGGTCACGGCAAAGTCACCGCCCGGACGAATGCCTCGCGAGTTCAGGCCCAGCATCAGGCCCAGCGCGACGGTGTCGTTGTAGCAGACCGCCGCGCTGGGGCGATGGCCATCGGCAAACAGCTCATCGGTGCGCGCAGCGGCTTCCAGCCGGTTCGGCGCCGACTCGATCATCCAGCCCGGCGGCAGCGACAGGCAGGCCTCGGCCAGCGCCTGCTGGAACCCGGCACGCCGCTGGTGGCACGAGCTCGATGCGGCGTGGCCGCCGAAGAAGGCGATCTGGCGATGGCCGCGCTCGATCAGGTGGCGCGTCGCCAGATAGGCGCCGTGCTGGTTGTCCAGGGTCAGGAAGTCCCAGTCGGCCCCTTCCAGTTCGCGGTTGAACAGCAGCACGTTGGCATTGGCGCCCAATGCCTGGCGCAGCTGCGCGGTGTCGCTGCCTTCGGCCGGCGACAGGATCAGGCCGGCCGGGGTGTGCTCCATCAGCGTGGACAGCACCGCCTGCTGGCGCTCCGGCGATTCGCCGGTGCTGCCGAGCAGGGTCACATAACCACGCCCGCCCAACGCCTCGTCCACGCCGGACGCAAATTCGGCGAAGAACGGGTTGGACAGGTCGTTGATCACCAGCGCGATGCTCGACGAGGTACGACGGCGCAGGTTGGCGGCCGCGCGGTTGTAGACATAGCGCTGCCGGCGCAGCTCGGCCTCGACCTTGGCCCGGGTATCGACATTGACCAGCGGGCTGCCGCGCAGCACCAGCGACACGGTCGCCCGTGACACGCCGATGGCACGCGCGATGTCGGTCACCGTCACTGCCTTGCCGGCGCGTTTGCTGGGACTGCTGCCGTTGTCGTTCATCGTCTTCCCGGACTCCGCTGGAGGCTCAAGCCTAATGGATCAGGGCCGTGTCGTGCCGTGCCGTTCGCTGGGTCACCGCGAACGGCACAGTCCGGCTCAGCGCAGCTGGCTGCCCGGTGCCGCGCACCAGGATACCGGCAGGTCCTTCACCGCCGTGCCCCAGCCCTGCTCCGGCACCTTCGCATCCAGCGCAAAGCGCACGCGCGGGCCCTGCTGCAGGCGGCTCCAGTCCAGCCACACCGCTGCATGTGCCTGGCCATCGACCTGCACGCCCTGCACGTACTGCAGGCGGCGGCCATCGGCGCCCGGCGCGTCGATGCGCAGGGTGCGGCCATTGCCCATGTCCACTTCCACCCTGCTGAAACGCGGGGTGTGCAGCAGGAACTGGCCGCTGCCCGGCACCGCCGGGTACACGCCGATGGCGCTGAACAGGTACCAGGCCGACATCGTGCCGAGGTCGTCGTTGCCGGTCACGCCGTTCGGGGCGTTGGTGAACAGCTGCTGCGCGGCACGCACCACGGCAGCGGTCTTCCATGGCTGGCCGATCAGCGTGTACAGCCACGGCGAGTGCAGGTCCGGTTCGTTGTTCGGGTTGTAGCGGAACTGGTTGTAGTAGCTGTACGGCCCGACCACCCACTCCTTGCGGGCAGCGTTGAGCGGGTCGGCCTGCAGCGCATCCATCGCGAAGAACGCATCGAGGCGGCGACCGGCCTGCTCGCGGCCATCCATCGCTTCGACCAGGCCTGGCACGTCCTGCTGCGCCAGCCACTGGTACTGCCACGCGGTGCCCTCATGGAAGCCATGGTGCGAACGCGGGCTGTAGTGACCATCGGCCGGGGTGTACCACTGGCCGTCCTCGGTACGCGGGCGCGGGAAACCGGTGAAGCCGGTCTCGGCATCGCGCACCTGCGGGTCCCACACCTTGCGCCAGTTGCGGCCGCGCTCACGCAGCGTCGCCGCGTCCTGCGCGTGACCCAGGCCATCGGCCATCTGCGAGAGCGCGCAGTCGGCCAGCGCATATTCGAGCGTCGCCGAGCCACCGTGGTGCGGATCGACGTCCATGCCCTTGGATGGGAACGCACGGTCGTAGACCACGTAACCCTTGTCCAGGTAGGTGGGGTTGCCGGAGCGGCCGGCCATGCGCGAGTTCAACGGCGGCGTGCCGAAGGCGTTGCGGCGCAGCGCATCCCAGGCCTGCGATTCACTGCCCTTGAGCGCACCGAAGCGCCACAGGTCGACCATGAACGGGGTAACCGGATCACCGGTCATGATGTTGGTCTCGAAGTTGGCATAGCCCCAGCGCGGCAGCCAACCGCCCTGTTCGTCAATCGCCAGCAGGGTCCGGCCGATATCGCGCGCCACGTCCGGGCGGGTCAGCGCCAGCCACTGGTTCTGCGCGCGGTAGGTATCCCACAGCGAGAAGTACTCGTAGTAGGTCCAACCATCGGCGCGATGGATGCGATCGTCGTAGCCGCGATAGCGGCCATCAGCATCGTTGCCGGTCATCGGCTGCAGCAGTGCGTGGTAGACCGCGCTGTAGAACACGGCGCGGTCGTCGGCGTTGCCGCCCTGCACGCGCACCCGGCCCAGCTGCTCGCGCCAGGACTGCTGCGACAGGGCACGCATGCGGTCGAAACCGAGCAGCGCCCCACCCTGCATGCCCTCGGCGCGCAGGTTGGTGCGCGCGCCTTCGGCATCCACGTGCGAGATCGCGCTGACCGCCGTCACCGACTGGCCCTTGGCCAGATCGAAGCTGAGCCAGGCGCCATTCGGCTTCTGCTCGCCTTCCATGCTGTGACGCGCACCGGGCAGGCCACCGCCCTCGCCCCAGGTGCCATGCGCCTTGAACGGACGGTCGAACTCGATGCGGAACCAGGTGGTGTACTGGTGGCCGCCACAGAAGCTCTTGGTGACCAGCTTGCCTTCCACCACGCGGTCACCGACCACGTCGACCACGCTGCCGATGACCGAATGGCGCTCGTTGGCCTGTCCGACATTGACCAGCACGTGGCCATCGCCGCTGCGCTGGCTGAAGGTGTAGCGCTCGGCGGCGGCGCGCGTACGCGCGGTGGCCTCGGCGTCGATGCCGCCGTAGCTGGTCAGCCGCACCTTGTAGTAGCCGGCCTGGCCGATCTCGCCGTCATGGGTGTAGTTCGATGCGTAGGCCTTGTGGTCGAACTGCTTGGCGTTGCCGGTATCGAAATCGCCACCGGGGCCGATGCTGCCGGTGACCGGCAGGATGGACACCTGCCCGCCCTGCTCCCAGCAACCGGCGCCGGAGATGAACGAGTGGCCGAACCCGCGGATCTTCTCGTCGTCGTAGCGCCAGCCGGAATAGTGGCTGCCGATCGGGCTGACCTGGATCAGGCCAAACGGTGCCGACGCGCCCGGGAAGGTATTGCCGTCGTCCTTGCTGCCGATGAAGGTGTTGACCTCGCGCTCCAGCGCTGCCGGCGCAGCCTGCAGCAGCATCGGCATGGCCGAAAGCGCCAGCAGGCAGGCCAGGCGCGCCAGCGGGCGCGAGGTCGATGGGACGGCGGGAGCGGACGGCACTGGACGCATGTCGGGTTCCTGTAGTCGATGATGCGGAGGCAGACGGCCGGGGCCGTCCGGCACCGTTCCGCTGAGCCCCGCCGTGACCGGCAGAGAGCTCCCCCTGGAATGACGCCCGACCCATTCGACCGTGAATTTAGATCGATTCAAGTAGAGCATGCAGGTTCAGCCGAATGCATTCTGCGGCGCAGCATGAAAGGGGTGTTCGGCAGGGCTGCGCCCTGCACCTGCTACGAGCTGGAGCAACAGCAACAGCAGAAGCCGGTTTCCTGTGGGGAGTCGGGGTGGGTCCGGTTGCGGGGGACGCCGTAAACCCGTCCCTGGGGGCTTGGCCGCGGCATCCATGCCGCGGACACCCCCGCAACCG
>NZ_JAWIRW010000023.1:0-32346 GCF_036319985.1 Stenotrophomonas sp. SMYL89
CAACGGCTTTGACCGATGTGGAGGTCTTGCAGGCCTCTTTGGCGACCTGCAGTTTGAAACGCGCGTCGTATCTGTTCATGTATCCCTCGGGGTTGGATCTGGCGTCCAACTCCCGGGGGTCACTTCATGGACGGGTTTACGGCGTCCCCCTCAACCGGACCCACTCCGCCAACCTTCAGGAAACTGGCTTTTGCTCTGGCTCTGGCTTGAAGGCTTCGGCGGGTGCAGGGCGCAGCCCTGCCGAACCCCCCCCAACCCTTACTGCAGCAGGGAACGCAGCATCCAGGCGTACTTCTCGTGCGTCTGCAGGCGCTGGGTCATCAGATCCTCGGTCGGAGCGTCGTCACCCTTGGCCGCCACATCCAGCACTTCACGGGCCGTACGGCAGACCGCTTCGTTGGCGACCACCAACTGGCGTACCATTTCACGCCAGTCCGCACTGTCGGTCAGGCCCGGTTCCTCGGCGATCGAGGTCAGCGCAGCGAATTCCCGGTAGGAGCCCGGGGCATTGAAGCCCAGCGCGCGGATGCGCTCGGCCACGTCGTCCAGTGCCGCCCACTGCTCGGTGTACTGCGTCTCGAACATGGTGTGCAGCGAGTTGAACATCGACCCGGTCACATTCCAGTGGAAGTTGTGCGTCTTCAGGTAGAGCGTGAACGCATCAGCCTGGAAGCGCGACAGACCGTCGGCGATCTTCTTGCGGTCGCCCTGGGTGATCCCGATATCGATGTTCGGTGCCGACGGTGCCGCCGCCGCAAGCTTCTGCTTGCCGGTCTTGGCCTTGGTCGTGCTCTTGGTCTTCGCCATGGGGTTCCTCCTTGTGGAATCGTTGGCCTTCACAATAAACCGGTCGTGATGACTGGTCGCTTTCAAAGTTTTGAACGAACCGATTGATGAACTCTATCGATAAAAATCCATCGCCCCGCCTGCGCCAACAGCGCGCCGCCATCGACGGCGCCATGAGCCGCGACCGGGGCCGTTTGCTGGGGATGCTCTCGCGGTGCCAGGCCAAGCCACAGGATGCGGCGTTGGCCGCCACCTTCGAGCAGGCCTTGCAGGCGTCGGTGCAGCGCCGCAAGGTGCGGGCGCAACAGCAGCCGTCCATTACTCTGGACCCGCAGCTGCCGATTGCGCGTGAAGCCGACGCGATCATCGAGCTGATCCGCGATCATCAGGTGGTGGTGATCGCCGGTGAAACCGGCTCGGGCAAGACCACCCAGCTGCCGAAACTGTGCCTGGCCGCGGGTCGCGGCCAGGCCGGCATGATCGGCTGCACCCAGCCGCGACGGATTGCCGCACGTGCGGTGGCCAGCCGCGTGGCGCAGGAACTGCAGAGCGAACTGGGCCAGCTGGTCGGCTACCAGGTGCGCTTCAATGACAAGGTCAGCGAAGACAGCCGCATCAAGTTCATGACCGACGGCATCCTGCTGGCGGAGATCGCCAGCGACCGCTGGCTGTCGAACTACGACACGATCATCGTCGACGAGGCGCACGAACGCAGCCTCAACATCGACTTCCTGCTGGGCTACCTGAAGCAGCTGCTGCGCAAGCGCCCGGACCTGAAACTGATCGTCACCTCGGCCACGATCGACACCGAACGCTTCGCCCAGCATTTCGACAATGCGCCGGTGATCAGCGTGGAAGGGCGTACCTTCCCGGTCGAAGTGCGCTACCGCGCGCTGGAAGGCGAGGGCGAAGACCAGGGCGAACGCACGGTCAACGATGCCATCGTGTCGGCCATCGACGAGATCACCCGCCTGGATTCGCGCGGTGACGTGCTGATCTTCCTGCCGGGCGAACGCGAGATCCGCGATGCGCACCAGTCGCTGGAGCGACGCAAGTACCGCAATACCGAGGTGCTGCCGCTGTACGCGCGCCTGTCCAACCAGGACCAGGACCGGGTGTTCAACCCGGGGCCGAACCGGCGCATCGTGCTGGCCACCAACGTGGCCGAAACCTCGCTGACGGTGCCGCGCATCCACTACGTGGTCGATCCGGGCTTCGCCCGCGTCAAGCGCTACAGCCCGCGCAACAAGCTGGACCGCCTGCACATCGAGCCGATCTCGCAGGCCAGCGCCAACCAGCGCAAGGGCCGTTGCGGCCGTATCGCCGAGGGCATCTGCTACCGCCTGTACGCCGAGGCCGATTTCCAGGCGCGGCCAGAGTTCACCGATCCGGAAATCCGTCGCTCCAGCCTGGCTGGGGTGATCCTGCGCATGCTGCAGCTGGGCCTGGGCCGCATCGAGGAGTTCCCGTTCCTGGAAGCACCGGACGAGCGTGCCGTTGCCGACGGTTGGCAGCAGCTGACCGAGCTGGGCGCGATTGATGCCGAGCGGCGCATGACCACCATCGGCAAGCAGATGGCACGCCTGCCGGTGGACGTGAAGCTTGCGCGCATGCTGGTGGCCGCGCAGGCCGCCGGCTGCCTGCGGCCGATGCTGGTGATCGCCTCGTTCCTGGGCATCCAGGACCCGCGCGAGCGCCCGCCGGAGGCGCGGGGTGCGGCCGACAGCGCGCATGCGCAGTTCGCCGATGGCCGCTCCGAGTTCGTTGGCGTGCTGCGCCTGTGGGATGCCTACCGGCAGGCCCACGAAGACCTGACCCAGTCCAAGCTGCGCGACTGGTGTGGCCGCCATTTCCTCGGCTTCCTGCGCATGCGCGAGTGGCGCGAGCTGCATCGCCAGCTGCGCCTGCTGTGCGAGGAACTGGGCTGGAAGGAAGAGGCCAACGAGGCGTCGATGGCGCCGTTGCTGGCCGGCAGCAGCGCGCCGGCGCCAGCGCGTGATGACGCCGCCGCAGTGAAGGCCACCCGTGGCCAGTTGCATCGCGCGGCACGCCTGGCCCGCGAAGGCAAGGCCGAGGCCGCAACGGCCCCGGTGGCGGTGCGTGCGCAGAAGGAACAGGCGCCGGCTGGCGGCGGTTTCAGCGAGCGCGTGCGTGCCACTGCCTACCAGACCCTGCACCGTGCACTGGTGGCGGGCCTGCCGACGCAGATCGGTCACCGCACCGAGAAGGGCGATTTCCAGGCGCCACGCCAGCGTCGCTTCCTGCCGTTCCCGGGCTCGGCGCTGTCCAAGCGCCCGCCGCCGTGGCTGCTGGTGGCCAACCTGCTGGATACGCAGAAGGTGTGGGGCATGACCCTGGCCGCGATCGAGCCGGACTGGGTGATCGCCGAGCTGCCTCACCTGTTGCTGCGCAAGCACTTTGACCCGCACTGGTCGCGCGCGCAGGGCCAGGTGCTGGCGTCCGAGCAGATCAGCCTGTTCGGCCTGGTGTTGGCACCAAAGAAACCTGTGCACTACGGCCGCATCGAACCGGGCGAGGCGCATGACATTTTCGTGCGCCAGGCGCTGGTGACCGGCGAGATCAATACCCGCGCCAGTTTCGTGGCCGACAACCAGAAAGTTCTGGAGATCGCCCGCGAGGAAGAAGCGAAGCTGCGCCGCGCCGGCATCGTTGCCGACGAGGACTGGCAGGCACGCTGGTACCTGGACCGCGTACCGCCGCAGATCCATTCGGCCGCGGGCCTGGATTCCTGGTGGAAGGGGCTGGCGCTGGAACAGCG
This sequence comes from Stenotrophomonas sp. SMYL89, assembly GCF_036319985.1. Lineage (NCBI taxonomy): Bacteria > Pseudomonadati > Pseudomonadota > Gammaproteobacteria > Lysobacterales > Lysobacteraceae > Stenotrophomonas > Stenotrophomonas sp. SMYL89. The sequence continues at coordinate 3,566 of NZ_JAWIRW010000023.1, forward strand.
CAAGACCCTGCACTGGTCGCTGGCCGACCTGCTGCCCGGCGAAGGCAGCGAGCAGGAGCGCTACCCGAAGTACCTGGCGCTGGGCCAGGCGCGGTTGCCGTTGCACTACCGCTTCGAGCCGGGTGCAGACGACGACGGCGTGACCCTGGACGTGCCGCTGCACCTGCTCAATGCACTGGATCCGGTGCAGCTGGGCTGGCTGGCGCCGGGCTTCGTGGCCGACAAGGCCTCTGCACTGATCCGCAGCCTGCCCAAGGCAATGCGCCGCAACTATGTGCCGGCCCCGGATTTCGGACGCGCGTTCTTCGAGGCGTTCCCGCAGCCCAGCGCCGATGCCATCACCGGCGAGTTGGCGCGCTTCCTGTCACGCGCGACCGGCGCCACGGTGACCGCGCTCGATTTCGAGCCCGGTTCGATCGAGCCGCACCTGCACATGAACCTGCGGCTGCGCGACGAGCAGGGCAAGGTGCTGGCGACCTCGCGTGATCTGGACGCACTGCGCGCGACGTTCGGCGGTCGTGCGGGCGATGCCTTCGCTGCACGCGCCGGTCGCGAGATGGCGGCCGATGGACTGCGTACGTTCCCGGCCACGCCGGTTCCACTGCAGGTGCCCGGCGAAGCCGGTGTACCGGCCTATCCGGCGCTGCTGGACGAGGGTGACAGCGTAGCGCTGCGCATCTTCGCCGATCGGCAGCAGGCGCAGGAGGCTCATCCGCTGGGCGTGCGCCGCCTGCTGGAGATCGCCCTGGCCGAGAAGGTCAAGCAGGCACGCAAGCAGTTGCCGGTGGGCGCCAAGACCGGCCTGCTGTATGCCGCGATCGAATCACAGGAACGCCTGCGCGGCGACCTGGTCGATGCGGCGATGAACGCAGTGCTGGCCGAGGGCCTGGAAGACATCCGCGATGCGGCTGCCTTTGAGCATCGACGCGAGCATGCTGCCAAGGCCCTGTTCGGCGAGGCGATGTCGCGGCTTAAACTGGCCGAGTCCATCCTGGCGCTGGTGGCGGAACTGAAGCCGATGCTGGAGGCGCCGTTGATGGGCTGGGCGCGCGGCAACCTGGACGACATGGAGGCGCAGCTGGCCGGCTTGATCCATCCTGGCTTCCTGCGCGATACGCCGGCCGACGCGCTGGCGCAGTATCCGCGCTACCTGAAGGCGATGATCCTGCGCACCGAGCGTGCCAAGCGTGATCCGCCGCGTGATCAGGCGCGCATGCTGGAGCTGCACCCATTCCTGGAAGCGCTGGAGGTGGGCGAGCAGCAGGGCCTGCGCGATCGCCCGCAATGGCAGGCGCTGCGCTGGGATCTGGAAGAGCTGCGGGTGTCGCTGTTTGCGCAGGAGTTGGGCGCGCGCACCGGCATTTCGGCGAAGAAGCTGGCGCAGCGGGTGACCGCATTGCGCCAGGCGTAGCCCCCCTCCTGTAGAGCCGAGCCCATGCTCGGCTGCTTCCCGCGATGGATGATGACGGTGCATCGAAAAGCAGCCGAGCATGGGCTCGGCTCTACAGGTAAAGCCGCGGCGTTACTTGGAGCGGCGCACCTTGGGCTGGCTGTTCACGCCTTCCACCTTCATGTACCACACGCCCATCACGCCGGGCTTGATGCTGACCTTGGGTGATTGCTTGCGCACACCGACCACGCTGGTGCTGTCGGTCTGCTCCCATTCCTGGCCGTTGTCCAACACGTAGACACGGCCCTTGCCGAAGCCACGGAACTCGCCCTGCAGTACGCCGGTGATCGGCTCGCTGCTGCCGAAATCGAAGAAACCGCGGTTCTTCACGATCACTTCCTGGCGGCCCTGTTCGCGGGCTTCTTCGCGTACCGCCGCTACCGCCTGGGTCGTCGCCGCTTCGACCTTGCCCTGCAGCCAGCGGTTGAGCGTGGCCAGTTCCTGCGCGCTCAGCTTGTCCAGGCCGGCCGCCTTGAACTCGGTCGGAGACATCTGCTGCTGCAGGTCACCGTCCACCACGCGCTGGGCCAGCGCAGGCGCCGACAGGGACAGCAGCAGTGCGGCGCAGGCCAGCAGCCGTGGGCGGAAACGCGGGGCGATCGAGGGCATGGCGGAACTCTCCTGGGTTTGCCCGCGAGTGTAGCGGCATGTCTTCATGCCGGGTGATGGTGGCCGCGGTGATTGTCCCTGAACGGCGCCGGCGCTAGTGTAGGAACCTCTGTCTTGCCTGCTCGATGCTGTGAACCGCGCTTCTGTCCCCGGCCTGGATGCCTTGTTGAACCGTCCCTCCGCAGCGGTGCTGCCCGCTCCGCTGCGCCAGGCCCTGCGCGAGCACTGGGAAGCACCGGAGTGCGACCACCAGATGCGCGCCAGCTGGTCGGTGCTGGGCGATACCCTCGATGCGCTGTCGATGCTCTCGGCCGACGAAGGCGCGGTGGTCGCCGCGCTGTTGTTCGACCTGCCCGGCCTGCGTGCCAGCCTGGACCGGCTGCCGCTGGGCAACCACAAGGCGGCGGTGATCGGCCTGCTCGACGGCCAGGACGCCGCCGATCCGGTCTGGGCGCTGCATGCTGGCCGGGAGGCCGGGCGCAACAGCGAGGGCCTGCGCCGCCTGCTGCTGGCGATCATCCGCGACCTGCGCGTGGTGCCGATCCTGCTGGCCCGGCAGCTGGCGAGGATGCGCGCTGCCGACAAGCTGGACGACGAACAGCGCCGGGCGTTGGCCCAGCTGACCCGCGACATCCACGCGCCGCTGGCCAACCGGTTGGGCATCTGGCAGCTGAAGTGGGAACTGGAGGATCTGGCGTTCCGCCACCTGGAGCCGGAGACCTACCGCCGCATCGCGCGTGAAGTGGACGAAACCCGCGTGGCGCGCGAGCGTTACGTGCAGAACGTGAAGAAGCAGCTGTCGCGCGAGCTGGCCGCACAGGGCATCCATGCCGAAGTAAGTGGCCGCCCGAAGCACATCTACAGCATCTGGCGGAAGATGCAGAAGAAGCGGCTGGCGTTCGACCAGCTGTACGATATCCGCGCGGTGCGGGTGATGGTCGACGACGTCGCCGCCTGCTACGCCGCGCTGGGTGTGGTGCATGCGCTGTGGGCGCCGGTGCCGAGCGAGTTCGACGACTACATCGCACGCCCGAAGGCCAACGACTACCGTTCGCTGCACACCGCCGTGGTCGGTCCGGAAGGGCGCACGATCGAAGTGCAGATCCGCACCCACGAGATGCATTCGCAGGCTGAGCTGGGCGTGGCCGCGCACTGGAAGTACAAGGAAGGCGGCAAGGGCGCGGAAAAGTCGTTCGATCGCAAGATCACCTGGATGCGCCAGCTGCTGGAGCAGGCGCAGGACGGGCAGGGCAATGAGCTGGCCGGGGCACTCGACGCTGAGCTGACCGAGGACCGGGTCTATGCGCTCAGCCCGAAGGACGAGGTGCTGGACCTGCCACAGGGGGCCACGCCGCTCGATTTCGCCTACCAGGTACACACGATGGTGGGCCACCGCTGCCGTGGCGCCAAGGTCAACGGCCGCATCGTGCCGCTGACCTACCGCCTGCGCAGCGGCGACCGCGTCGAGATCCTCACCGGCAAGGAGGCCGATCCACGTCGCGACTGGCTGATGCCGGCGCTGGGCTTTCTGGCCAGCAACCGCTCGCGCGAAAAGGTGCGCAGCTGGTTCCACAAGCTGGACCGCGCGCGCAACGTGCAGGCCGGGCGCGAACTGCTCGAGCGCGAGCTGAAGCGCCTGGGGCTGCAGCATTCGGACCTGGCGGTGGCGGCGAAGAAGTTCCACGCCGACAGCGTTGATGACCTCTACATCCAGGTGGCGCTGGGCGATACCGGCCCGAACCAGGTCAGCCGTACCCTGCTGGAAGCAGAGCGCGCGGCCAGCCAGCCGGCCCCTGCGCCGACGCTTCCGCGCCCGACCGCCCGCCGCGAGAACCTGGGCAAGTCCAAGTTCACGGTGCAGGGCGTGGGCAACCTGCTGGTGCAGCTGGCGCGCTGCTGCCAGCCGGTGGCCGGCGAACCGATCGTCGGCTACCTCACCCGTAGCCGCGGTGTCACCGTGCACCGGGCAGACTGTGCCGCGCTGGCCCGGCTGGCGGCCACCAGCCCGCAGCGCATCCTGCCGGTGGAATGGGGCCAGGCCGGGGGCGGCTACGAGGTGGACGTGGTGGTCGATGCGGTCGACCGCCGCTGGCTGCTGAAGGACATCACCAACCTGATCGCCCAGGAAGACGCCTACGTGCTGGACATCCACAGTGACAACGTGCGCAACAGTGGCCGTGCCCATCTGCGCCTGCGGCTGAAGGTCAGCGACTACGGCCAGTTGTCGAACCTGCTGGGCAAGCTGGACGCGCTGCCGGGCGTGAGCGAGGCGCGTCGCCTCGGCTGAGCTTCACGCTGCCCCGGCTACCCTGCACGCATGGAACGCGAGCCTCCGCATCGCCCGCATGGCGCTGAACATCCTGCGCTGGATCGCGTCCGCCGCGAGGGCCGCTGGTGGTGGCTGCAGGCACGCCATGCACGGCGGGTCTGGCGCTGGGCGCTGGTCGCGGCGCTGGCGGTGTTCGTGCTGCTGGTGCTGCTGCGCAAGCCGCTGGCCGACTGGTTCTGGGACGAGCCGCAGATCGAACAGCTGCTGGTCGAAGGTGATCGTGCGCTCGCCGCCGGCCGGCTGAGTGCGGCTGACGGCAGTGGTGCGCGCGAGCGCTACCAGGCGGTGCTGGCACTGGATGGTGATCGGCCGCAGGCCCGCCAGGGCCTTGCACGAACCGCAGCGGCGGCCCTGCAGCAGGCCCGCGACAAGCTGCAGGGCGACGATCTTGAGGGCAGCGCGCAGTCACTGGCGCTGGCCCGCGAGCTGCAGGTGCCGCAGGGCGACGCCGACGCCGTTGCCCGGCAACTGCAGGCGCGGCGTAGTGCCGGCGCCGGTATCGGCGCGTTGCTGGCCCAAGCCCGCAACGCGTTCGCAGCCGGCCGGCTGGACGATGGCGACAGCAGTGCGTTGCCGCTGTTCCAGCGCATCCTGGCACTGCAGCCGGACAACCTGCCTGCACTGGAGGGTCGCGAGGACGCACTGAGCGATCTGCTGCAGCACGCGCGCACGCTGGCCGGACGCGGGGAACTGGCTGAAGCCGCTGCGACGTTGCAGCGCGCGCGACTGTTCGACGCAGGCCACGCCGATCTGCCCGCCAGCCAGGAGGCGCTGGCACGGGCGGTCGATGAGCGCTTGCGGCAGGCGCAGCGCGCACTGCAGCGACAGCAGCTGGAGAGTGCCGCAAAGGGGTTCCTGGCCGTGCTGGCGGTGGCGCCGGATGATCCCACTGCCCAGCGGGGCCGCGAGCAGGTGCTGCAGGCGGTACTGGCGCGAAGCCAGGTCCAGGCCGACGATTTCCAGTTCGAGGCGGCGCAGCGTGATGCCGCGCTGGCGGAAGCACTGAGCGCTTCGCTGGCGGCACAACAGCAACTGGCGCAGCGCCTGCAGCGTGCACGGCAGGCCCGGGAGGCACTGCAGCAGCCCGCAGTGAGCAACGCGCAGCGTGAACGCGAGCTGCGCGATCACCTGCGCCGGATCGAACGCGCAGAGCGCGCAGGCCAGTGGATCAGCCCGCCGGGACACAGCGCATTTGATGCCCTGCGCGAAGCTCAGGCGCTGGCACCGCGCGATTCACGGGTGAAGGCCGCTGCCGCGCGCCTGTTGCCTGCCAGTCGCCGTTGCTTCGACGACAACCTGCGGCAGAACCGGGTGCAGGCTGCAGGTGCCTGCCTGCAGGCCTGGCAGACGCTGGCTCCCACTGCCGGGGGCCTGCCCGCGGCCCGCCAGCGCCTCGCCCAGCGTTGGCTGGCGATCGGCAGCGAGCGACTGGGCAATGGCGATGTTGCCTTTGCCGAACGTGCGCTCCAGCAGGCGGGCGAACTTGGCGTTGGCACTTCCAGCAGCGAGTACCAGCAGCTGCGGCAGCGCCTGCGCGACATCGGGGTGTCGTCGCCCTGAGCCCGCCACTGCCGCAGGGACCGCTATAGTAGCTCCCCTCGCAACATCCCCACGGAGTGCCGATGACCGTCCTTGTTTCCGGAGCCACCAGCCAGATCGGCCGGTTCCTGCTGCCACGCCTGGTGCAGGCGCATGGGCGGGTACAGGCAGTGAGCCGGCAACCGCAACCGGTACAGGACGGCGTGCAGTGGCTGTGCGGGGACCTGGCGGCTGCGCTGGACAGCGTGCCGTCTCCGGACTGGCAGGCCATCGCCAGCTTCGGCCCCCTTGAAGCATTGGCGCAGTGGTTGTCGCGGCAGACGGCAGCTCCGGCGCGGCAGGTCATCGCCACCAGTTCGATGAGCGTGTTGAGCAAGCAGAATTCCGAGCAGGCCGATGAGCAGGACGTCGTGGCGATGCTGCAGCGGGGCGAAGCGGGCTTGATCGCACAGGCCGAGCGACTTGGCATGGCGTGGACGATCCTGCGGCCAACCCTGATCTATGGGGCCGGCATCGACCGCAGCATCACCCCGATCGTGCAGCGTGCACTGCGTCTGCGCCTGTTTCCTATACCGCTGGTGGGAGGCCTGCGCCAACCGGTGCATGCCGACGATATCGCCCGCGCCGTGGTGGCCTGCATCGCCACCGGAGCAGCGTCGGCGCGCGTGCTGGAAATCGGCGGTGGCGAGCGCCTGCCGTACCACGTGATGTTCCGCCGCGTGCACGCCAGCCTGGCACAGCCAACATTGGCGCTGCCGTTGCCGGGCGGTGCACTGCGAGGCCTCGCTGCGGTGCTGCCGCGAGCGCGTGGTCCGGTGTCACGCCTGCAGCAGGATCTGATTGCGGACAACGGCCCGCTTCAGGCGCTGCTGGGCGTACATCCGCGGCCGTTCCAGCCTGACGCGAACACATGGCGACCGATGAGCGCGGCCCAGGCCCTGCAGCGGATCGCTGCGTATCCCGGCAACGGCTAGCCAGCCACCGTATCCATCCGCCAAGTGGGGGCTCTGCTACCATCCCCCGGCCCCTGTTTCCGCGAGTACGTTCGATGCCTGACGCGCCATCCCGATCGGCCCCTGCCGAGCGCATTGGCGTCGCGCTGTGCACCTACAACGGTGCGCGCTACCTGCAGGCGCAGCTGGACAGCATCCTGGACCAGGATCTTCCGGTGAACGAAGTCATGATCGGCGATGACGGTTCCAGCGACCAGACGCTACCGCTGCTGCGGGCCTTCGTACCGCGCGCACAGGCGCTGGGCATCCGTGTCGAGATCGTCCAGCACGCGCGCAATCTCGGCTATGTGCGCAATTTCGCCGACGCACTGATGCGTTGCCAGGCCGACATCCTGTTCCTTTGCGACCAGGATGATGTCTGGCATCCGGGGCGTGTCCGCAGCTACGTGGAGCGCTTCCACGCCGACCCGGGCCTGTTGCTGCTGCACAGCGATGCGCGGCTGGTGGACGCGCAGGGCGCGCCGCTGGGCCACCAGCTGCTGGAGGTACTGGTGGTCCATCCGGCCGAGGTCGAGCTGGAACGCTCGGGCCTTGCGATCGACGCGATCCTGCTGCGCAACTTCATCACCGGTGCCACCTGTGCGCTGCGCCGTAGGCTGCTGGCCGAATCGCTGCCGGTCCCGCCGGGCTGGAGCCACGACGAATGGTTGGCGGTCCACGCATCGCTGCGTGGAGGATTGGACATGCTGGCCGAACCGACCATCGACTACCGGCAGCATGGCAACAACCAGATCGGAGCCAGTCGCCGCGGTTTCCTGCAACGCCTGCGCCATCTCGATCTGTTCGATTCGCAGGCACGCCAGCGCACTGCCGGGCGCCTGCTTGCCCTGGCCGATCTGCTGGGGCAGCGCGGCGTAGTGGTGGCGCCGGAGCGCTTCCAGGGACTTCACGCGCTCGCCTGGCGCATGGCCTGGTCGCGACTGCAGCTGTATCGCCGCGCGGACGTGCCGGCAGGCTGGATCGCCCATGATGCGCCGCGGCTGATCGCACGCCTGGCCAACGTCTGCCTGGCGGGGGGCGGCTGGAAAGGGGGCTGGGCGGCGCTTGCGGGCGCCTGGGCCGGGTGGCGGGTGCCGCGCGCTGCTTGAACTGCAGTGAAACCGCGGGCCATCGCCTGCCAGCCACCGCGGCGCCTGCGTTAGACTCGCCAGACCCTACCTGCCTGCATCCCCGTGCCCCGACGCTACGATTCCGACGACATCGACGATTTCGACGACGACCAGCAGGACGACAGCCCGCTGTGGCGGCGTCGCCTGATCACCTGGAGCATGGCTGCGGTCGCGTTGGGATTGGGCTTCCTGATCCCTTATACGCTGTACCTGAACCAACAGGTGACCCAGCGCTTCGGCGAACTTCGCTGGCAGATTCCGACCCGGGTGTACGCCCGCCCGCTGGTGCTCACGCCGGGCAAGGCGATGGACGCGGCGACCCTGAAGACCGAGCTCGCCGCATCCGCCTACCGCGATGACGGGCAGGGCAAGGAGCCGGCCACCTATGCGGTGAACGGCGGGCGCTTCGTCATTTCCAGCCGTGGCTACAACGATGTGGATGGCCGCGTCGCACCGCGCCGGCTGGAACTGTCGCTGGCCGACGGTGCGGTCGCCTCGCTGCGTGACGCCGACAACCGCAAGGCGCTGAAGGCTGCGCGCCTGGACCCGGCACGTATTGCCACCCTGTACGGGCAGAAGCAGGAAGAACGCCGCCTGATCCGCATGGACGAGGCGCCGGACCTGCTGGTGACCGGCCTGCAGGCGGTGGAGGACAAGGACTTCAACCGCCACCACGGCATCGATCTGTCCGGCATTGCGCGCGCGGTGTGGGTGACGATCCGCTCCGGTGGCCAGAGTCGCCAGGGTGCTTCCACGTTGACCCAGCAGCTGGCTCGCAGCGGTCTGCTCGGGATCGGCAAGGAACAGACGGTCACCCGCAAATTCAACGAAGTGCTGTACGCGCTGATCATGGAAGCGCGCTACGACAAGCGCACCATTTTCGAGGCCTATCTCAACCAGGTGTACCTGGGCCAGCGTGGCAGCCAGGCCATCCACGGCATGTCTTCCGGCGCCGAGTTCTGGTTCGGCCGTGACCTGCAGTCGCTGGAAACCGAGCAGATCGCGCTGCTGATCGGCCTGGTCAAGGGCCCGTCCTTCTACGACCCGCGGCGCAATCCGGAACGCGCGCTGGATCGCCGCAATTTCGTGCTGGGCAAGCTGCACGAGGCGACGCTGATCGACGATGCCGAGTACCAGCGTGCGCTGAAAGCGCCGCTGGGCGTGCCCAAGACGCCAGGCCTGGTGGCGGCCAACCGCTTCCCGGCCTATGTGGACCTGGTTCGCCGCCAGCTCGGCCATGACTATCCGGAATCGGCGCTGCAGGGCGCCGGGCTGAGCGTGATGACCGGCATGTCGCCGTCCGCGCAGGCCTATGCCGAAGGCGCGGTGACCCGCACCATCAAGTCGCTGGAAAGCAAGCGCCGTCCCGAACTGCAGGCCGGCATGGTGCTGACCGACGTGCACAACGGTGACGTGCTGGCGGTGATCGGCAGCCGTGAAGTGTCCGAGGTGGGCTTCAACCGCGCGATCGAAGCACAGCGCCCGGTCGGCTCGCTGCTGAAGCCGTTCGTCTACCTGCTGGCGCTGGCGCAGCCGGATCGTTACTCGCTGGCCAGCTGGGTCGATGATTCACCGGTGACCGTGCAGCTCGGCCGCGGCCGCAACTGGAACCCCGGCAACGCGGACAACCGCAGCCACGGTACGGTGCGCCTGATCGATGCGTTGGCGCACTCCTACAACCAGGCCACGGTGCGCGTGGGCATGCAGGTCGGTCCCGAGCGCGTGACCCAGCTGATCCATGTGCTGGCGGGCATCAAGGCTGAGGCCAACCCTGCAGTGATCCTCGGCTCGACCGACCAGAGCCCGTACGCGATGGCGCAGCTGTACCAGTTCCTGGCGTCCGGTGGCGAGATCCAGCCGCTGCACGCGGTGCGTGGTGTGCTCGATCCGCAGGGCAAGCTGCTCAAGCGTTACGACAAGACCCCGGCACCGGCGCAGGAGGGCGACTCGATTGCCGCCAACCTGATCAGCGTGGGCCTGCAGCAGGTGGTTGCCAGCGGTACCGCGCAGCGCCTCAACGCCGATGGCCTCAGCCGCCTGCAGCCCGCCGGCAAGACCGGTACCACCAACGATGGTCGCGACAGCTGGTATGCCGGTTACACCGGCGATCACCTGGCGGTGATCTGGATCGGCAACGACCAGAACGAGCAGGCCGGACTGTATGGCGCCACCGGCGCGATGCGGGTCTGGTCGGGCATCTTCCAGCGCCTTCCCAGTGCGCCGCTGCGGGTCAGCAACAAGGGCCTGGATTGGCAGTCGGTGGCCGCCACCGGCCTCAACACCACCGACGAGGGCTGTCCGGGAGCGCGTCGCTTCCCGTTCGTGGTCGGCTATGCGCCGGCCTATGCGCCCTGCGCACCGGCGGTATCGCCGGACGGGCAGGGCGAGGCCGAAGGCGAGGGCGGTGGCTGGCGCAGCTGGTTCGGCCTGGACCGCAAGCCGGATGCCCCTGCCGAACCTGCCGCGGCGCCTGCCGCTGCCACTCCTCCTCCGAGCCGATGATGCCGATGAACATGCGATCCCTGCTGCAGCCCCTGGCCTTGACCGGCCTCAGCTTGGTCCTGGCCGCCTGCGTGACCAGTGCGCCGCCGGTGGTCAAGCCGGTCGATACCACGACGCCGGCGCAGCGCCTGGCGGCAGTGGACGCCGCCGCTGGCCCGGACGACAAGGAGCTGTCGGTGCAGCCGCTGCGTGATTCGCAGGTGGAAGACCTGCGGGTGACCGCGCAGGCGCAACGCCAGGCCAACGATCTGGCCGGTGCCGCCAGCAGCCTGGACCATGCACTGGAGATCGTCGCTGGCGATCCGGCGGTGCTGCAGGAGCGTGCCGAGCTGGCGCTGCTGCAGGGGCAGTGGGCGCAGGCGGAGACGTTCGCACGCAAGGCGGTCGACCTGGGCTCGAAGACGGGGCCGCTGTGCCGCCGGCACTGGGCGACGATCGAGCAGTCGCGCCTGGCACGGGGCGAGAAGGAGAATGCGGTGTCGGCGCATGCGCAGCTGGAAGGCTGCACTGTGCCTGGGATCAAGCGGTACTAGGTTTCCTGCCAACGGCGCAGCCCCTCGTGGCTGGCTGTTTGGCCGCGTGAAGCAAAAGCCGCGCTTGGCCGGGCGGGGTGGGTTCACGGCGTCCCCGCAAACCCACAGTCCCCCGCCAACCCTCAGTACAACCCAGAGCCATGAACAACGCTCTTGTTCTTGCTGTTGCTCTGGCTTGAAACGGGTGCCGGGCAGCGCCCGGCCGGGTATCCTTTCCCTCTGATGTCCGACCTTGTCCATGCCAGCCGCGAAGCCCTCAGCGACGGCGGCGCGCTCGCCTCGCACCTGGACGCCTTCGTCCCGCGCCCGGCCCAGCTGCGCCTGACCGAAGCCATCGCCGATGCGATGCAGCAGCGTGATCTGCTGCTGGCCGAGGCCGGTACCGGCACCGGCAAGACCTTCGCCTATCTGGTGCCGGTGCTGCTGTCGGGGTTGCGCACCATCATCTCCACCGGTACTCGCGCGCTGCAGGACCAGCTCTACCACCGCGATCTGCCGCGCGTGCGCCAGGCGCTCGGTGTCGGCCTGCGCAGCGCGCTGTTGAAGGGACGTTCGAACTACCTGTGCCGTTACCGTCTGCAGCAGGCACGCGGCGAGCCGCGGTTCTCCAGCCGTGAACAAGCGGCGCAGTTCCAGCGCATCCTGGCCTGGTCCGGTCGCTCGGAGTTCGGCGACGTCGCCGAGCTCGACGGGCTGGCCGACGATTCACCGCTGCTGCCGATGGTCACCTCCACTGTCGACAACTGCCTGGGCACCGATTGCCCGTTCTGGGACGACTGCTTCGTGGTGCGTGCGCGACAGCGCGCACAGGCCGCCGACGTGGTGGTGGTCAACCATCACCTGCTGCTGGCCGACCTGGCGTTGAAGCAGGACGGTTTCGGTGAACTGCTGCCGGGTGCGCAGGCCTTCGTCATCGACGAGGCGCACCAGTTGCCCGAGCTGGCTGCGCAGTTCTTCGGCGAAGGCTTTGGCATGCGCCCGTGGCAGGAACTGGGTCGCGACTGCCTGGCCGAAGCGCGTGGCGTAGGAGGGGCGCAGTCGGCGTTGCAGGAACCGGTCGACCAGTTGCAGCAGTCGCTGTTGGCGTTGCGCTCGTCGATGGGAGGGCTGCCGCCGCGTGGCACGCAATGGCGAGCGCTGGCGATGCCACAGGTGCGCGACGGATTCGACATGGTGATGGCAGCCTTGGTGGCGCTGGAACAGGCGCTGCAGCCGCTGCGCGAAGCGGCGGCGGGCCTGGATGCCTGCCATGCCCGGGCGCGCGAGGCGGTCTCGCGGCTCAGTCGCTGGCTGGGCGATGATGAGCCCACCCTCGATTTCGATACCGATCCGGTGGAGACCGCCAGCGCCGCCGATGTGCTCTGGTACGAACTCACGCCGCGTGGTTTCCGCTGCCAGCGCACGCCGATGGATGTGTCCGGCCCGTTGCGCGAGCATCGCGAACGCAGCCGCGCCGCATGGATCTTCACCTCGGCGACGCTGACCGTCGGTGGCGGATTCGATCACATCGCCACGCGCCTGGGCCTGGACGATCCACATACGCTGGTTCAGCCAAGCCCCTTCAATTGGCCCGAGCAGGCGTTGTGCTACCTGCCCGAAGGCCTGCCTGATCCGGCCGCGCGTGGTTTCGGAACCGCGCTCATCCAGACCCTGCGGCCGGTGCTGCAGGCCTCGCAGGGCAGGGCGTTCCTGCTGTTCGCTTCGCATCGTGCCCTGCGTGAGGCTGCCGAGGCACTGCGCGACGGTCCATGGCCGTTGTTCGTGCAGGGTGAGGCACCGCGCGCGACGCTGCTGCAGCGCTTCCGCGAATCGGGCAATGGCGTGCTGCTGGGCTCGGCCAGTTTCCGCGAGGGCGTGGACGTGGTCGGCGAAGCGCTGAGCGTGGTGATGATCGACAAGCTGCCCTTTGCCGCCCCGGACGACCCGGTCTACGAGGCGCGGCTGGAGGCGATCCGCAGCCAGGGCGGCAACCCGTTCCGTGATGAACAGCTGCCGCAGGCGGTGATCGCATTGAAGCAGGGGGTCGGCCGCCTGATCCGCAGCGAGAGCGACCGCGGCGTGCTGGTGCTGTGCGACCCGCGCCTGCTCAACCGGGGTTACGGCCGGGTTTTCCTCGATTCACTGCCACCGTTCCGCCGTACCCGCAGCCTGGCCGATGTGCAGGCCTTCTTTACGCCACAATGGGCGCCCGTGGCCGATGATGCCGTTCCAGCCACCGCCCCTCCGGTGGGCCCGGAACCGGCGCCCGGCGCCACGTTTCCCCTGTTCTGACCTGATCCGATGAAACTGCTCGCCTTTGAAACCGCCACCGAAGCCTGTTCCGTTGCCCTGCATGTCGATGGGCAGGTGCTGGAACGCTTCGAGATTGCCCCGCGCCGGCATGCCGAACTGAGCCTGCCGTGGGCCGAGGCACTGCTGGCCGAGGCCGGCATCAGCCGTCGCCAGCTGGACGGCATCGCGCTCAGCCGCGGTCCTGGTGCTTTCACCGGCGTGCGCCTGGCGATCGCCATCGCGCAGGGCATCGCACTGGCGCTGGATCGTCCGCTGCTGCCGGTCTCGACGCTGCAGGTGCTGGCGCTGCGGGCACCAGCGGAAGAAACGCAGATCCTGTCGGCGATCGACGCACGGATGGGGGAGTTGTACGTTGCGCGCTTCGAGCGTGTTGACGGCCTGCCGGTCGCGCGCGATGGCGAGCGCGTGTGCGCACCCACTGCGGTGGCGTTGCCGGAAGGTTTGTCGGCCTACGGCGTCGGCACTGGCTTTGGCGCGGCCGACGGCGCGCTGGTGGCGGAGTTGGCCAGCGGCCTTCGCGGATTCGATGCCACGGCATTGCCGCGGGCGTCGGACGTGCTGGCACTGGCGGTGCCGGCCTTCGCGCGTGGCGAGGCGATTGCGCCGGAAAAGGTCGAGCCCGCGTACCTGCGTGACAACGTGGCACTGACCCTGGTGGAGCAGCAGGCCGCGCGCGAGGCGAAGGCGAAGGCCAACGGCTGAGCCCCTCGTGGCGGGGGTGGTTGGTCGTGTAAATCAAAAGCCGCGCTTGGCCGGGCGGGGTGGGTTCGCGGGGGACGCCGTGAACCCCCAGACCGGCCCAGCCGCTGGCGGCTGTGCGTTCGGGCGCTTGCGAAGCAGTGCTTCGCAACCAAAGCGCCCTCACCCCTGGGGGCTTGGCCGCGGCATCCATGCCGCGGACACCCCCGCGAACCCACCCCGCCCGGCCTCGGACAGTTTCCGTGCGCGTCCGCCACGGAAAATCAAAAAGAAAATCAAAGTCAAAAGCGGATCGCTTCGCTCGCATCCACGCATGGCGCGGATGTGTGTCGACCAAGGTCGACACCTACCAAAAGCGATGATGCGCCGCGATCTGTCGGAGGTGGGGCGGTGTCGGGTGGCGGGGTATCCGCGGCATGGATGCCGCGGCTAAGCCTACAGGGACGTACTTGCGGCGTCCCCGCCGCCCGACACCGCCCCGCCAAGCCTCAGTACACCGACCGCCGCTGTTGCCGTTGCTGTTGCCGTTGCTCCAGCCTTGCAGCGGGCCCCGGGCCGCAGGCCCGGGCAACAAACCCCTACCGGTCGTCGTGCAGGGTGCCGCCCGGCAGGAACACCCAGGTACGGGTCACCTGCAGGATATCGATCTCGTCCTCGGTCTTCGGCAACGGCGGGAACGGCTGCGCCAGCTGCACCACCCGCAGCGCTGCCTCATCCAGCAACGGCGTACCGCTCGAACGCAGGATCCGGCTGCTCTCCACGCTGCCATCGCGGCGCACGCCCACGCTGATCACCACCTGGCCGCCGAGGCGGCGCTGCCTGGCCTCATCCGGGTAATTCAGGTTGCCTACCTTCTCCGCACGGTCGACCCAGGCGCGCAGGTAATTGGCGTAGGCATACTCACGCGTGCTGGCCGACACGAACTTGCGGTTCGGGCGCTTGGCGTACTGCGCCGAGCGCAGGTGCACTTCGGCAGCCAGCCGTGCCATCTCCACGTCGCGCTGTTCGCGCGCACTCAAGGGCGCATCCGGTTCGGGCTGATCCGGCGTGGGGCGGGCCTGCGCCTGCGCTACCACCTCTTCGCCATTGCGGCTGCTGACCACCCGTGCCTGCGGCGGCGGAACCGGCGCAGCCGATTGCTGCTGCTGCGGCACAGGGCTCAGCCCTGACTGGGCCTGCGGCACGATGCCGGCCTGGTTGTCGCGCGGACGCTGCGCGCGGTCGTGCTCGCCACCACCTTCCTGGTTGGCCGCAGCCAGGAAATCGGCCTGTTTCGGGGTCAGCGCGGTGCGGGTCTGGCTGAAGATCACTTCCAGCGTCGGCACCAGCGGCGCATCGCCCTTCACGGCGAAGCCCACGCCCAGGATCAGCAGGGCGTGGACCAGCACAGACAGCGCGATGGTCGCCCCCAGCCGTTGCGCTTCGCGCGGTGGCGGGGGCAGGACGGCAGGTGCGGAGGGCATCAGCGCAGGCCGGCCTCGAGCGCGTCGAACAGGGTGCCGGCGATGTTCAGGCCGTACTGTGCGTCCAGTTCGCGCACGCAGGTCGGGCTGGTCACGTTGACCTCGGTCAGGTAGTCGCCGATCACGTCCAGGCCGACGAAGCGCATGCCACGACGCTTCATTTCCGGGCCCACCTGGGCAGCGATCCAGCGGTCGCGCTCGCTCAGCGGGCGGCCTTCGCCGCGACCGCCGGCGGCGAGGTTGCCGCGGAATTCATCGCCCTGCGGGATGCGCGCCAGGCAGTAGTCGACGGGCTCGCCATCGACCAGCAGGATGCGCTTGTCGCCGGCGGTGATGTCGGGAATGAATTTCTGCGCCAGCGCCATCCTGTGGCCGCCGTCGGTCAGCGTTTCCAGGATCACGTTCAGGTTCGGATCGCCCTGGCCGCTGCGGAAGATCGAGCGGCCGCCCATGCCGTCCAGCGGCTTCAGCACGGCCTGGCCATGCTCCAGCGCGAAGGCCTTCAACGCCTTGGCGTCGCGGCTGACCAGGGTGGGCGGGCAGCACTGCGGGAACAGCAGGGCGGCCAGCTTCTCGTTGTAGTCGCGCAGGCCCTGCGGGTTGTTGACCACGCAGGCGCCGGCAGCTGCGGCCACGTCCAGCACCTGGGTGTCATAGATGTACTCGGCGTCGACCGGTGGGTCCTTGCGCATCAGCACGATCTGGCCGGGGCCGAATTCGGTGCGGCTGAATGCGCCCAGCTCATACCAGCCGGCCGGGTCGTCGCGCACCTGCAATGGCGCGGTCTGGGCCACCGCCACGCCGCCCTCCAGGGCCAGGCCGCCCGGACGCACGTAGTGCAGGGCATGGCCGCGGCGCTGGGCTTCCAGCAGCATGGCGAAGGTGGTGTCCTTGGCGATCTTGATGTGGGCGATGGGGTCCATCACCACGATGACGTTCAACGGCATGGGCGCACCTGTCAGGCAAGGCGTTGATGGTAGCGGCAACGCCGGTCGCGCGCCTCCCCGCCGTACTGCAACGCTGCGTCCGCCGGGCGCTCGCGCAGTCATTGCGAAACCCGTCACGTTCAGGAGGCCTCCATGCCCCACGCCGTGGGGCGGCCTTGAAGCGGGCGCGGAAAGTGCGATATAGATACGCTTTCGTAGCGGCCCCCGCCAGAGATCGGGCCGTGCGCTTGGGGATAGGCAATGACTGAAAACACGACTGCGGGCGGGGAACTCGCAGGACTCCGGGTGATGGTCATCGATGATTCGAAGACCATCCGCAGGACTGCGGAAACGCTGCTCAAGCGCGAAGGCTGCGAGGTGGTCACCGCCACCGACGGCTTCGAAGCGCTTGCGAAGATCGCAGACCAGCAACCGCAGATCATCTTCGTCGACATCATGATGCCGCGCCTGGACGGGTACCAGACCTGCGCGCTGATCAAGGGCAACCAGCTGTTCAAGGCGACCCCGGTCATCATGCTCTCGTCCAAGGATGGGCTGTTCGACAAGGCGCGGGGACGCATCGTCGGCTCGGAGCAATACCTGACGAAGCCTTTCACGCGTGAAGAACTGCTGGGTGCCATCCGCACATACGTCAACGCCTGACCAGGGGGGAAAGGCACAATGGCTCGTATCGTTCTGATCGAGGATTCACCGACCGACCGCGCGGTGTTCACCCAGTGGCTGCGCCGTGCCGGCCACGAGGTGCTGGAAGCGGACAACGCCGAGGATGGACTGCAGCTGGTGCGTGACCAGGCGCCACAGCTGGTGCTGATGGACGTGGTCCTGCCCGGCATGAGCGGCTTCCAGGCGACCCGGGCGATGGCCCGTGACGCAGCGATCAAGCACATCCCGGTGATCATCGTCAGCACCAAGGCGATGGAAACCGACAAGGCCTGGGGCCTGCGCCAGGGCGCGGCCGACTACATCGTCAAGCCGCCGCGCGAGGATGAACTGATCGCGCGGATCAACGAGCTGGTGGCCTGATGCGCTCGCCCTTCGACATCCTCGAAGCCTACGAACGGCGCAGCCTGGCCCACGCGGTGCAGCTGCCCGAGCGGCAGTTCGCGCAGGACCTCTGGCGTGGCGTGGGTTACCGCGTCGGCCAGCGTCGGCTGGTGTCCGATTTCCGCGAAGTGGTGGAAATCGTGCCGATGCCGCCGGTCACCCCGGTGCCGTGCGCACAGCCGTGGCTGCTGGGCGTGGGCAACCTGCGCGGTAACCTGTTCCCGGTGGTCGACCTGAAGTACTTCCTGGAAGGCACGCGTACCGTGCAGCAGGAAGGCCAGCGCGTGCTGATCATGCGCCAGGCCGGCGGCGACGTCGCGCTGACCATCGATGAACTGTTCGGCCAGCGCAGCTTCGAACTGGACCAGCAGATCGAAGCCGGCATGCTGGCCGAAGGGCGCTACGGCCATTTCGTCGATCGCGCCTTCCACGCCGACGGCCATGACTGGGGCGTGTTCTCGCTCTCGCTGCTGTCGCGCACCCCTGAATTCCGGCAAGCCGCGGCCTGAGGCCGGGCACCGCCCCCTGCATTGAAGATCGAGGTTGAACGATGAGTACTGCTTCGGACGCCACCAAATCCGGCAAGCTGCGGCTGGGCGGCAGCAACCTCTGGCTGTTCCTGCTGCTGGCATCGATGATCCTGTTCGGCGTCAACACCGGCGTCGCCACCTGGCAGGGCAGCCGCCTGGCCGACGCCGGCTCCAAGGCCGCCGACCTGCAGGTACTGTCGCAGCAGCTGGCCAACCAGGGCCGTGACGCGGTGGGCGGCAACGCACAGGCGTTCACCGCCTTCAAGGCGACCCGCAACGCGATCGAACAGAACGTGTCGACCCTGCAGGGGCGCTACGGCAAGGAGCCGGGTGTGTCTGGCGCGATCACCACGCTGGGTGAAACCTGGGCGCCGCTGGGCAAGCAGGCCGGGCAGCTGGTCGCCAGCGAGCCCGCGGTGCTGGCGCTGGCCGGCAACGCCAACAACTTCACCGGCGCGGTGCCGGGCCTGCAGGCCCAGCTGAACGAGCTGGTGCGCGCGATGTCGGCCTCGGGTGCTCCGTCGGCGCAGGTGTACAGCGCACTGCAGCAGGTGGTGGTGGCCGGTTCGATGGCCCGCCGCGTGACCGAAATGCGTGCCGGTGGCAGCGTCGCGGCCACCGCCGGTGACGCGCTGGCGCGTGACATCACCGTGTTCTCGCAGGTGCTCGACGGCCTGCGCAACGGCAACGAGGAACTGGGCATCACCGCCGTGCGCGGTGCCGCTGCCGTCGCCGCGCTGGAGCAGTCGCAGCAGAAGTGGCAGGCGATGAAGCAGGACGCCGACGCGATCCTGGCCAGCTCGCGCCAGCTGTTCGCCGCGCAGTCGGCGGCCACCGCGCTGGGCCAGGGTTCGGCGCACATGCTGGACGATAGCCGCAAGCTGTTCGAGGCGTTCTCCTCGTTCGGTTCGGTGTCCGATACCCGCCTGTTCCCGAATTTCTGGATCGGCGTGGTGTCCGGTGCGCTGTCGCTGATCGCGATCATCGGCTTTGTCTCCACCAACGTGCGCAGCCGCTCGCGCGAGCAGGAACTGCGTTACCAGACCCAGGTGGAATTCAACAGCCGCAACCAGCAGGCGATCATGCGGCTGCTGGACGAAATTTCCTCGCTCGGTGAGGGTGACCTGACGGTGAAGGCCTCGGTGACCGAGGACATGACGGGCGCGATCGCGGACGCAATCAATTACGCGGTCGACGAGCTGCGCCACCTGGTGACCACCATCAACGACACCTCGGCCAAGGTTGCGGTGTCCACCCAGGAAACCCAGGCCACCGCCATGCAGCTGGCAGAGGCGGCGGGCCACCAGGCCAACCAGATCACCTCGGCGTCGGACCGCATCGGCGAAATCGCGGCGAGCATCGAGCAGGTGTCGCGCAACTCGGCCGAATCGGCCGACGTGGCACAGCGCTCGGTGGTGATCGCCGCCGAGGGTGCCGGCGTGGTGCGCGAGACCATCCAGGGCATGGACCAGATCCGCGACCAGATCCAGGAAACCTCCAAGCGCATCAAGCGCCTGGGCGAGTCGTCGCAGGAAATCGGCTCGATCGTGGAACTGATCAACGACATTTCCGAGCAGACCAACATCCTGGCGTTGAACGCGGCGGTGCAGGCGGCTTCGGCCGGTGAAGCGGGTCGCGGTTTCGCGGTCGTGGCCGACGAAGTGCAGCGCCTGGCAGAACGCACCTCGGGTGCGACCCGACGCATCGAGAACCTGGTGCAGGCCATTCAGGCCGATACCAACGAAGCGGTCACCTCGATGGAACAGACCACCGCCGAAGTGGTGTCCGGTGCACGCCTGGCCGAGGACGCCGGCACCGCGCTGACCGAAATCGAGCGCGTGTCCAATGCACTGAACACCCTCATCAAGAACATCTCCATCGCCGCCCAGCAGCAGTCGGCCGCGGCCTCGGACATCACCCGCACCATGGGCGTGATCCGGCAGATCACCGGCCAGACCTCGCAGGGTGCCGGGCAGACCGCCGAATCGATCGGCCACCTCGCGCAACTGGCGGCCGACCTGCGTCGTTCGGTCGCCGACTTCAAGCTGCCGGCGTGACGCGGGCAGGGCGGCGAGCAAGGAACCAGTCGATGAAGCATTTCCATTCCCCACGCCAGAACTCGCGCGGCTTCCGCGCGGCGGCGAACGGAGCGCGTCCATGAGCAGTCTGCGCGATGCGATGAGCCACGCAGCGCTGGGCTGGGTCAAGCCCGAGCTGGACGAGACCCTGCGCCAGGTGCGCAACGAGGTCGAGTACTACGCGGAAGACCCGACCGATGCCAGCCGCATGCGCATCTGCGCCGGCTACCTGCACCAGGTGCAGGGCACCCTGCGCATGGTCGAGCTGTACGCGCCGGCGATGGTGGCCGAGGAGCTTGAACAGCTGGCCCATGCCATCGGCGCCGGTGGCGTGGCGGACCGGGATGAAGCCTGCGCGACCCTGATGCGCGGCAGCGTGCTGCTGCCCGACTACCTGGAGCGCCTGCAGAACGGTCATCGCGACATTCCGATCGTGTTGATGCCGTTGCTCAACGAGATCCGCGCCGTGCGTGGCGAGGAAGGCGTGCATGACAGCGTGCTGCTGGCGTTCGCGCCGGACAGCGTCACCGCCACCGAGGCCGAACTGGACCATGCGCGTGGCAGTCTGAGCGGGCGCAACCGCGAACTGCTCGACACCGTTGGCAGCGCGGTGAAGGAAGAACTGCTGCGCATCAAGGACGCACTGGACCTGCACCTGCGTACCGGCGGTGCGCCGGAACAGCTGCAGACCCAGGCCAATGAACTGGGCGCGGTGGCCGATACGCTGGGCATGATGGGCCTGGGCGTGGCCCGCGGCGTGGTCGTGCAGCAGCGTGATGCACTGCGTGGCGTGGTCGAAGGCCGCCAGCAGATCGATGAGAACCTGCTGCTGGATATCGCCGGTGCGCTGCTCTACGTGGATGCCTCGCTGGATGACCAGGTCGCCCATCTGGGCGCCGGCGGCAGTGGCGAGGACGATCCGAGCGCAGTGGAGAACCGGCGCACGGTAGAGGTACTGGCCCATGAGGCCATCGCCAACTTCGCCGCCGCCCGCGAGCATTTCGTCGCGTTCATCGAAACCGGCTGGCACCACGCTGAGCTGCAGGACGTGCCGCGCCTGCTGGGCGACGTCTCCGGCGCGCTGCGCATGCTCGACCTGGGTACCGCTGCCGACTACCTGCGCGGTGTGCAGCAGTACATCGAGGCCGAGCTGATTGGCCGCCAGCGCGTGCCGAGCGGCCGCCAGCTGGACACCCTGGCCGACGCCATGGCCAGCCTGGAGTACTACCTGGAAGCCCTGCGCGACCGTCGTCCGGGCCGCGAGGACATCCTCGACATCACCCGCAGCAGCCTCGAGGCGCTGCGCTACTGGCCGCTGCCGGACCGCGATGCGGGCGAGCCGGCACTGTTTGCGCCGCAGGCCATCGAGCGTGAGCCGGTTTCGCTGCTGGCCACGGCACTGCAGCCGGAGCACATCGAGATCCCGGTACAGTCGGCGGCACCGGCACCCGGTGAGGTGCCGGTACCGCTGCCGGACTTCACCTTCGATCCGCCACCGGCCACGCCTTCGACGGCGGCGGTCGACAACAGCCTGATGTTCGGTGGGCTGGGGTCCGACGCCTCCGCGCCGCTGTCGCTGCATGACGAGGCGGATGCACCGCTGGTCTTTGCTGCTTCCAGTGCACCGGCGCCCGAGGTCCCGCAATGGGATCTGGCACCGTTCCATCCGGAGGCCGATCCGCTCGCACCAGCGGACGATGAGCGCAGCCCGACGTTTGCCAGCTTCGATCCGGTCAGTTTCGAACAGGTCGATGCAGGGCAGGGGGCCGCCACGCAGTGGACGCTGCCGGTGCAGTCCAGTGCAACGGCTGGCCTGGACGTCGAAGACGCCGCCGACGCGACGCTGTCCATCGAGACCGGCACGCATGCCGCACCGGTGTTCGACCCGGTGGCCGCCGAGCATGATGCGGTTTCTGCAAGCGACGACGTGGTGTTCCGTTTCGACGCCGACTCGCTGGATAACGCCGACGATGTGCTCTCGCTGCACGCGATGGAAACGTTGTCGCTGGACGACGCTGCCGGGCTGCATCCGTTGCTGGAGAGCGTCGATGCCACCGCCCCTGTGGTGGTGGAAGAGAACCCTGTTGCCGCAGAACCGGACATCACCCCTGTGGATGTGCCGGTGGAAGCGCCCGCGTCGCTTGCCGATGCGCCGGCAGCGGCGGTGTCGGTGATCGACATCGACACCATCGCGCCGATTGATTTCAGCGAAGCCGACGCGCAGTTCTTTGCCGAGCTGAGCGCTGCGGCCGCGGACTTCAATCCGCAGGCGACCCCAACGCCGGCCGATGCGCAAGCGCCGGTCGCCGTGGGCGACGCGGAAGGTACAGAAGCCGGCTTCGAGGCGGGCTTCGACGACGATGCCGAGAACATCGACGAGGACATCCGCGAGGTGTTCCTGGAAGAGTTCGACGACGAACTGGCCAACCTCGGTACGTTGCTGCCGGCATGGCGCATGCAGCCGGACAACATGGACCGTCTGCGTCCTATCCGCCGCATCTTCCACACGCTCAAGGGCAGTGGCCGACTGGTCGGTGCACGCACCCTGGGTGAATTCGCGTGGAAGATCGAGGGCATGCTCAACCGCGTGCTCGACGGCAGCCGCCCGGCGACGCCAGCCGTGCTGGCCATGGTCGACAACGCGCATGCCGCGCTGCCGCAGCTGAACGCCGCTCTGCGCCATGGCCAGCGGATCAGCGTGGACCTGCAGGCGATGCAGGCCATTGCCGATCGCGTCGGCGCGGGTGAGGAAACCTATTACGTACCGCTGCCGGTTGCGGCTGCTCCCGCCGCACCGGTGGTCGAAGTCGATGGCGAGGACGAGATCAGCCGCATCCTCGAAGCCGAAGCAATGGCGTCGGTGGAGGCTGAAGCCGATGCGGACCCGGCGCCCGAAGCACTGGGCACGCCGGCCAACATCGACAGCGTACTGCGCGAGATCCTGGAAGCCGAAGTGGAAGTCCACCAGGCGACCCTGCAGGACTGGCTGCGCTCGGCGCAGCAGGCGCCGCAGCCGGTCAGCGACGCGCTGCTGCGCGCGGTGCACACCATGAACGGCGCCTTCGCGATGACCGAAGTGCCGGAAATCACTGCCGTTACCGGCGGTGCCGAGTCCTACATCAAGCGTGCGCTGGCTGCAGACGTGGTGCCGGGCGACGAGGGCGTGGCTGCGCTGGATGCGACCGCGCAGGCGATCACCGCGACCATGGAAGCGCTGCAGGCCGAACAGCCGCGCATCACCCCGCAGGAAGCGCTGGTGCAGCGCCTGCAGGCGCTGGCCGGTGAACTGCCGGAAGCGCGCTGGCCGATGGTCGGGCTGGAGGCCGACGACGAGGATCTGGCGCTGGAGGCCGGGGAGACTGGTCCTGCGTTCGAAGCTGCTGCGCCCGGGATCGAACCTGCCGGGCCCGAGCTGGAACCGCTTGCCGCCGATGTGCAGGCCGCCGGGACCGCGGGCGCGATCGGCACAGGCCTCGATGTCGGCGAATTGACCGGCAGCGATGATCTGTCGCGATACTTCGATGCCGGATGGCCATTGGTACCGGGTGAAGGCGAAGCCATCGCCGAGGACATCGGATCGATTGAATCGATCCAGCCCGTCGAGGGCGAGCCGGTTGTTGCGACGACCGACGTGGACGCCGCAGCGACGCCGGTCGCGGAGGCCGATCTGACCGCCGCGGACGACCTGTCGCCCTACCTCGACGCCCGCGCGCTGCCGGTGGATGACCGCGACGCCGATGAGATGCCGGTGTCCGTGGAGGTTGACGCAATCGACCTGAATACGTCGATGTCCGCTGACCTGGGCGATGCCGACGCCAGCCTCGATGACGACGCTGCTGCACTGCCACTCGACAGCGAGCTGTCGAGCCTGCAGGATGAAATGGCTGCGCCGGGTTTTGCAGAACCGGTCACGCTGGCAGCCGCGCTCGAGGCCGGCCTGCACGTGATCGACGAAGAGCAGACCCTGGACGACGACGGGCAATGGCCCGTGCTCGGCCTCCAGGCCAGCGAACTCGCGCCGGGCGAGGCGGAAGCCTTTGCCGAGGATGCGGACGTCGGCGGGGAGGCGGCGGTCGGCGAAGGAGAGAGCGCCGATCAGCCGTCCCCGGCGACGGTGAATGAGGTGAGCGCGACCGAAGCACTGCAGGCCTCCGCCGAGCCGGTGCGGTTCTTCGAACTGGAAGATGCACCGGGGCAGGGCGAGGTCCAGGCCGATGTCGAGGCCGGCGCCGTGGCGCGTTCCCCGCTCCACGAAGAAGCCTCCGCTCTGGAAGACAACGCGGACGGCGCCGATGCGCTCGATTTCAGTGTTTATGACCGCGAGCTGGTCGACATCTTCGTCGAGGAAGGCAAGGATCTGCTTGACCACTGCGACGGCCTGATCAGCGAACTGCGCGATGCGCCGCAGGATCGAGAGGTACTGGCCGGCCTGCAGCGTGACCTGCACACCCTGAAGGGTGGCGCACGCATGGCCGGCATCAATGCCATCGGCGATCTGGGCCACAGCATCGAATCCCTGCTGGAAGCCGTGGCGGCCGGTCGCACCGAGATCGAACGCCGCGACGTGCAGCTGCTGGAGCGCGGCTTCGACCGTCTGCACCAGCTGCTCACGCGCACCGGTGCCCACCGCGTGGTGGAGCCCGCACAGGATCTGGTGGAGGCCTTCGAGGTCCGCACCACCACCGATATCGCGGCGGCCGCTGTGGCCGCGCGTGCGGCCAGCGAGGCCGAGGCTGTGCCGGCACAGGCTGAGGGCCCGCTGGCGTCGCCGGCCGATGCCCCGCTGTCGGCACCGCTGCCGGCCGAAGGCGTGGCCGACGAAGACCCGTCGGCCCGTCCGCAGCAGGAACAGGTGCGCGTGCGCGCCGACCTGCTCGACCGCCTGGTCAACCACGCCGGTGAAGTGGCGATCTACCGTTCGCGCCTGGAACAGCAGCTCGGCGCCTTCCGTGGCGCCATGGGCGAACTGGAGCGCACCAATGCGCGTCTTCGCGACCAGCTGCGCCGCCTCGACCTGGAAACCGAGGCGCAGATCGTCGCCCGCTACCAGCGCGAGCAGGACCAGGCTGACCAGAAGTTCGATCCGCTGGAACTGGACCGTTTCTCCACCCTGCAGCAGCTCAGCCGTGCGCTGAACGAGTCCGCTGCCGACCTTGGCGGCCTGCAGGGCGTGCTGGACGATCTGTCGCGCCAGTACGATTCGCTGTTGCAGCAGCAGTCGCGCGTCAGCTCGGAACTGCAGGACGGCCTGATGCGTGCGCGCATGGTGCCGTTCGATGGCCTGGTGCCGCGCCTGCGCCGCGTGGTCCGCCAATCCGGCATGGATACCGGCAAGCAGGTCCACCTGACCCTGGAAGGCACTCACGGCGAACTGGACCGCAACGTCCTCGATCGCATGGTCGCGCCGCTGGAGCACATGCTGCGCAACTCCGTGGCCCATGGCCTGGAAGCGCCGGAACAGCGCCGCGCCGCTGGCAAGCCGGAGGAGGGCGAGATCGCCATCCGCCTGCACCGCGAAGGCTCGGAGATCGTGCTGGAAGTGGCTGACGACGGTGCCGGCCTGGACCGCGAAGCGATCCGCCGCCGCGCCATCGACCGTGGCCTGCTGGCCGCCGATGCGCAGCCGAACGAGCAGGAACTGGACAACCTGATCTTCGCCTCCGGTTTCACCACCGCCGACCAGGTCAGCCAGCTGGCAGGCCGAGGCGTGGGCATGGACGTGGTGCGCAACGAAGTGCGCCAGCTGGGTGGTTCGGTCGACATCCAGTCGGTGCGTGGCCAGGGCGTGCGCTTCACCCTGCGCCTGCCGCAGACGCTGGCCGTCACCCAGGCGGTGTTCGTGCAGATCGGCGAAACCACCTTTGCGGTGCCGGTCGCCTCGGTCAGTGGCATCGGCCGCCTGTCGCGCGAGCGTTTCGAAGCGGCCGACAGCAGCTATCGCTACAGCGGCGAGGACTATCCGCTGTACGACCTCGGCAGCCTGGTCGGGCAGGCTCCGGCGCGTGCCGATGGCCAGGACCAGGTGCCGCTGCTGCTGGTCCGTGCGGGTGACCTGCGTGCCGCCGTGGCGATCGACCAGGTGCTGGGCAACCGCGAAATCGTGGTCAAGCCGGTCGGCCTGCAGATCGCTTCGGTGCCGGGCATCTATGGCGCCACCATCACCGGCGATGGCCGCGTGGTGGTGATCCTGGACGTGGCACCGCTGGTGCGCCGCTTCCTCGCCAACCCGACGCTGCCGGTGCTGGCCAACGCCCCGCGCCAGGAGCGCCAGGTGCCGCTGGTGATGGTGGTGGACGACTCGCTGACCATGCGCAAGGTCACCGGGCGCATCCTCGAACGCCACAACTTCGAGGTCAGTGTCGCCCGCGACGGCGTGGAAGCACTGGAGCGCCTGGAAGAGCGTGTGCCCGACCTGATGCTGCTGGACATCGAGATGCCGCGCATGGATGGCTACGAGCTTGCCACCGCGATGCGTGCCGACCCGCGCTACAAGGACGTGCCGATCGTGATGATCACCTCGCGCAGCGGCGACAAGCACCGCCAGCGTGCCTTCGAGATCGGCGTGCAGCGCTACCTGGGCAAGCCGTACCAGGAGCTGGACCTGATGCGTAACGTGTACGACCTGCTGGGGATCGCCCGTGTCCGTGAGTGAAGCCCAGGCGGCTCCGGCCGTCGCCCTGCTGGCCCGCCCTGGCGCGGCGCGCGAGCGCCTGCGCGAAGCGTTGTCGCACGCCGATGTGCAGCTGGTGCTGGAAGACGACCCGAACGTCCTGGAGCCTCAGCTCCTGCAGGACGCGCGTCCACAGTTCGTGGTGATCGCGCTGGAGGCGGCCATCGAGGATGCTCTGGAACGGCTTGAAGCGGTGCTGTCCGCACCGGGCCTGACCCTGGTCTTCGACGAGGCCGAACTCGCGGCGCGCCGTGATGGTTGGGAGGCACAGCGCTGGGGCCGCCACCTGGCCGCCAAGCTGCACGGTCACCAGCAGGTGCTGCCGCCGGGTGCGGAAGACGAACCCGCCCTGCAGCTGGAACCGGGTCACCCGGCACCGCCGCCGGCACCACGGGAAGAAGCGCTTCAGCCGCATCTGGACCAGGCGTTGAGCTGGGCGGACGAAGTGCCGGCGGACAGCCTGTATGCGCCACCGGCGCACCTGCACGAACCGATCGCGCTGGAGCAGGCACTGGCCGCGCTGCAGCCGGTCGTGCCGGAGCCGCTGGAGGCAGCGCCGATGCAGCCGGTCGCCACGCCGGCCGCACCGGTTACGCCGCCGGTATCCTTCGACCACACCGCGTGGTCGCTGGTCGATGACGTGGCAGACGTACCCGCGGCCACCGGCCACAGCGCCGCGGTGGAAGCGCCGCTGCCATCCTTCGATACCGATCACCTCAGCCTGGTGGACCTGGACGCTGCGGCGCCTGCGGGCGCACGTGCCGCCTCGCTGCTGGTGCTGGCCGGCATTGGTGGCCCGGACGCGCTGCGCCGCCTGCTCGGCGCGCTGCCGTCGTCGCTGAGCGTACCGGTGCTGGTGCACATGCGCCTGGATGGCGGCCGCTACGGCAACCTGGTCAAGCAGATGGCACGCGTGTCGCCGTTGCCGGTGCAGCTGGCCGAAGCCGGCCAGCGGGCCGTCCCCGGTGAGGTGCACGTGCTGGCCGATGACATCGGCGTAAGCGTGACCGCCGACGGCCTGCATTTCCTAAGCGATGCGCAGGGTATCTCGCTGGCCGCGCTGCCGGCGGAACATACTGCGCTGGTGCTGCTCAGCGGCGCCGACCTGGCCCATGTCGGGCCGGCACTGGACCTTGCCGCAGCCGGTGCCTGGGTGGCCGGCCAGGTGGGCGAGGGCTGCTACGACCCCGCCGCGGCGACGGCCGTGGTGGCTGCCGGCATGGTGGCCGGCGAACCGCAGGACCTGGCGCAGGCGATTGCCGCGCGCTGGGGCGAGCAGGACGACAACGGAGACGCACCATGAGCTATGCCAGCAATGACGAAATCCGCGGCGTCCTGATCCAGGCCGGCAACGAGCGCGTGCTGCTGCCCAATGCCACTGTGGCCGAAATGATGTCGCGGGTGCCGGTACAGCCGGTCTCCGATGCACCGCGCTGGCTGGTCGGCGAGATCGGCTGGCACGGCTGGCAGGTGCCGCTGGTGTCGTTCGCGCGGCTTTCCGGGCTGGGCGAGGAAGCGGTGGGCGGCCACAACAAGGTGGTGGTGCTGAAGGCACTGAGCGGCAACGCTCAGCGCCCGTACTACGCGCTGCTGACGCAGAATTTCCCGCAGTTGATCTCGGTGCCGCGCGATGGCCTGCTGGCCGATGCTTCCGAGGAAACCCTGCCGCAGATCGTGCACATGCGCGTGCTGCTGGGTGAGCAGAGCGCGCTGCTGCCGAACCTGGACGCGCTGGAAGCCGCGCTGGATTCGCTGGCGGCCTGATCCACCAGACCGGTAGTGCCGGCCGCTGGCCGGCACCGAGCCAAGCATGGCTCGGCTCCACAAGGAAACTGCAATCTGGCGCCGGCCCTGTAGAGCCGAGCCCACGCTCGGCTGCTGCCTTGGACGCGCTGGTCGCGGTAGTGGGGGGGGGGGGGGGGGCCCCCCCCCGGCCCCCCGGGGGGGCGCCGGGGCGGCGGCCCCGCCCCCCAA
>NZ_JAWIRW010000023.1:32356-48034 GCF_036319985.1 Stenotrophomonas sp. SMYL89
GGGGGGGGGGGGGCTGGCCCCCCGGGCCCGCCCAACCCCCCCCCCCCGGCGCCCCCCCCCCCCCCCCCGCCACTACCACGAATCAGCCTTACCCCAGATCGCCCAACCGCGCCTGCAACGCCGCGATCGCGGCCAGGCCGGCCGTCTCCGTGCGCAGGATGCGCGGGCCGAGTTGCAGGCCCTGGAAGCCTGCTGCTGCCAGCTGATCACGGTCGCGCGGCGACCAGCCGCCTTCCGGGCCGATCGCGATCACGATGCCACCGGCCGGCGCAGCCTCCAGCGTCAACAGGCGATGCGCGCCCAGCGGATCCAGTGTCAGCCGCAACGTATCGGCGGGTAGTGCCGCCGCAGCCTGCGCCAGTGACAACGGCGAACCCACCTGCGGAATACGTGCGCGCCCGGACTGGCCGCAGGCCGAGGTCACCACGTTGTTCCAGTGCGCCACGCGCTTCTCCGCGCGCGCGGCATCCAGCTTCACCTCGGTGCGCTCGGCATTCACCGGAACGATGGCGCTCACGCCCAACTCGGTGGCCTTCTGCAGGATCAGGTCCATCTTCTCGCCTCGGGCAATGCCCTGCAGCAGAGTGATCGCCAGCGGCGATTCGTTGTCCACCGGCTGCACCGCATCGATGCGCACCTGCACCTCGCGCTTGCCGGCCGCGGTCAGCGTGGCGCTGTAGTCGTGGCCATCGCCGTTGAACAGCACGCAGGTATCACCCTCGCGCAGGCGCATCACCCGCACCAGGTGGTTTGCCGTCTCTTCCGGCAGGGTCAGGGTCTGGCCGCTGTGCAGCGCCAGGTCGATGGGGCAGCGGGTCACGCGCATGCAATCGCCTCGTCAATCGCCGCCAGCGTGGTATGTGCCAGCAGCTCCAGTTGTTCGTCATCCACGCAGTAGGGTGGCATCCAGTACAGCACGTCGCCCAACGGACGCAGCACCACGCCACGCTTCAGCGCGGCCTTGTAGGCGTGCAGGCCCAGTCGCAGCGCCGGGTCGAACGGGGTGCGCTTGTTGCCATCACGCGACAGCTCGAAGGCCACCACCATGCCGGCCTGGCGGACGTCGGCCACGTGCGGATGGTCGCTGAATGGCGCAGCCAGCGTGCCCATCACCGAGGCGATACCACGGTTGCGGGCGATGACATCGTCGTCGCGGAAGATGTCCAGCGTCGCCAGCGCGGCCGCACAGGCCAGCGGGTTGCCGGTGTAGCTGTGCGAATGCAGGAAGGCGCGCTCGCGCGAGTCATCAAGGAAGGCGTCGTACAGTGCCTGCGTGGCCAGTACCGCGGCCAGCGGCAGGAAGCCGCCGGTCAGGCCCTTGGACAGGCACATCAGGTCCGGCATCACACCGGCCTGCTCGCAGGCGAACAGCGTGCCGGTGCGGCCGAAGCCGGTGGCGATCTCGTCGGCGATCATGAATGCGCCGTGCGCATCACACAGTTCGCGCACACGCTGCAGGTAGACCGGGTCATGCATGCGCATGCCGCCAGCGCACTGCAGGCGTGGCTCCAGGACCACCGCGCAGATCTCGCCGGGATACTGGTCGAACAGGGTGGCCAGGCCATCGGCAGCCTGGCGTGCACGATCAGCGGCACTCTGGCCCGGCTCGGCCAGGTAGGCATCGGGCGAGGGCGCGAACAGGCCTTCGGCCAGCAGCGGTGCGTAGACGCGGCGGTACAACGGGATGTCCGCCATCGCCAGCGCGCCAAGGGTCTCGCCGTGGTAGCCGTTCTCCAGCGCGATGAAACGCGTGCGCCGGGGCTCGCCACGGTTCTGGAAATACTGGAACGCCATCTTCAGCGCGACTTCCACGCCGGCCGAACCGTTGTCGGCGTAGAACACCTTGGCCAGCGGTTCGCGGCCGGGCTGGCGTGGCGCCAGCGCCAGCAGGCGCTCGGCCAGGGTGATCGCCGGCTCGTGGCCGAAGCCCGCCAGCATCACCTGTTCCAGCTGCCCGGCCTGCGCCGCGATGGCGCCGCCGATGCGCGGCTCGGCATGGCCGAACAGATTGGTCCACCAGCTGCTGACGGCGTCCAGGTAGCGGTTGCCGTCGTGGTCGATCAGCCATGCGCCTTCACCACGGGCGATCGGCACCAGCGGCAGGGTGTGCGGGTGCTCACGCATCTGCGTGCACGGGTGCCACAGCACCTGCAGGTCGCGTTGCCGCCAGTGCTGGGCCAGCGGGGAGGGGGTTGGGTCTGCTAGCATTTCGGGCTCATGAACATGTTGCTGCCTGCACATTCTATCGGCCCCGGCGCTGGCGCCGGCCGCCGCGGAGATTCCGCATGAACGATGACCGTGCCGGCCGTCGCTTGCCGATCATCCATCGGATCACCGATGAGGAGAACGGCCCCTTCCAGCGCCAGCACCTGGACCTGGAGTTCTCCAACGGCGAACGTCGCCGCTTCGAGCGCCTGGTCAGCCGTGGCCACGGCGCGGTGGTGGTGGTGCCGATGCTGGATGACGAGACCGTGCTGCTGGTGCGTGAATACGCCGCCGGCATGCACCGCTACGAACTGGGCCTGGTCAAGGGCCGGATCGACGCCGGCGAAACCCCCGAGCAGGCCGCCGATCGCGAGCTGAAGGAAGAAGCTGGTTACGGTGCGCGCCGGGTCGACGTGCTGCGCGCAATGACCCTGGCCCCGACCTATATGAGCCATCAGTCGTGGCTGGTGGTGGCACGTGACCTGTATCCGGAAAAGCTGGCCGGTGACGAGCCGGAAGAACTGGAAGTGGTGCCGTGGAAGCTGGCCGAACTGGACCAGCTGATGCTGCGCGAGGACTTCTCCGAGGGACGCTCGCTGGCGGCGCTGTTCATCGCGCGCCAGTGGCTGCAGGGAACGCGATGATCAAACTGACCACGGACCTGCGCGAGACCGCCATCGCCATCGCCCAGGAAGCCGGACAAGCCATCATGCAGGTGTATGCCGATGGCTTCGAGGTGCAGATCAAGGATGACAACAGCCCGGTTACCGCCGCCGACCTGGCCGCCAACCTCGTGATCGAGCAGGGCCTGCAGCAGCTGACTCCGGACCTGCCGATCCTGTCCGAGGAATCGGCGCAGGTGGGGTGGGAGCAGCGGCGCCACTGGGGCGCGTACTGGCTGGTCGATCCGCTCGACGGCACCCGCGAGTTCGTCAAGCGCAATGGCGAGTTCAGCGTCAACATTGCCCTGATCTACCAGGGCGCACCTGCCTTCGGCGTGGTGCTGGCCCCGGTCACCGGCATCGTCTGGCATGCCATGCGTGGCGAGCTGGCCTATCGCCGGCAGGGCCTGCACGACACCGTGCTGCGCACCCGCACGCCGGCCACCGCCCCGCTGCGCGTCGCCGCCAGCCGCTCGCACCGCTCGCCGGAAACCGAGGCGCTGCTGGCGCGCATGGGCCGCATCGAGACCATCGCGCAGGGCTCGTCGCTGAAATTCTGCCGGATCGCCGAAGGCGGCCTGGATGTCTACCCGCGGCTGGGCCCGACCTCCGAATGGGATACCGCTGCCGGCCAGTGCGTGTTGCATGCCGCGGGCGGCGCGGTGCTGTCGGCCGCGACCGGCAAGCCTTTCCGTTACAACCGCCGCGAAACCCTGTTGAACGGCGATTTCATTGCCCTTGGTGATACCAGCCTGCCGTGGCGCGACTGGTTGTCCGACTGACCCTGGAGGCCGCATGAGCGCGCACGACACCCCCACCACCGGCAGCGCCGCCTCCGAGGAGCTGGAGCGCCTGCTTGCGATCATGGCGCGCCTGCGCGACCCGCAGGGCGGCTGCCCGTGGGATCTGGAGCAGAACTTCGCAACCATCGCGCCATACACCATCGAGGAAGCCTACGAGGTGGCCGATGCGATCGACCGCGGCGACCTCGACGACCTGTGTGACGAACTGGGCGACCTGTTGCTGCAGGTGGTGTTCCATGCGCGCATGGCCGAAGAGCAGGGCAGCTTCGCCTTCGCAGACGTGGCCCGCGCGATCAGCGAAAAGATGCAGCGCCGCCACCCGCACGTGTTCGCCGAGGTCAGCGTCGATGATGCCGACGGGGTGATGCGCAACTGGGAGGCGATCAAGCGCGCCGAGCGCGCCGCCAAGGGCGAGCAGGACACCTCCGCACTGGCCGGCATCTCGCGCGGCCTGCCGGAATGGCAGCGGGCAGTGAAGCTGCAGTCGCGCGCGGCCAAGGTCGGCTTTGACTGGCCGGGCCCGCTCCCGGTGCTGGACAAGGCGGCCGAGGAACTGCAGGAGCTGCGCGAGGAGTTCGAGCGCGGCGACATCGCCGGCAACAAGGCGCGCCTGCAGGAGGAGCTGGGTGACCTGCTGTTCGTCTGCGCCAACCTGGCCCGCCATGCCGACATCGACCTGGGCGCGGCGCTGCGCGGGGCCAACCACAAGTTCGAGCGTCGCTTCCGTGCGATGGAAGCGCAGGCCGACGCGCAGGGGGAAGCGTTGGCAGCGATGGACCTGGATGCGCAGGAAGCGCTGTGGCAGCACGCCAAGGCAGCAGAGAAAGCGTGAAGACACTCGGCCTGTTCCTGCTGACCGCGCTGGCCGAGATCGTCGGCTGCTACCTGCCGTGGCTGTGGCTGCGCAAGGGCGGCAGCATCTGGCTGCTGCTGCCGGCGGCCGCCAGCCTGGCGCTGTTCGCCTGGCTGCTGACCCTGCACCCGACCGCCAGCGGCCGGGTCTATGCGGCCTACGGTGGCGTCTACATCGGCACCGCGCTGTTCTGGCTGTGGCTGGTCGATGGCATCCGCCCCAGTCGCTGGGACATACTGGGTGCGGCGCTGTGCCTGGCCGGCATGGCAGTGATCATGTTCGGGCCGCGCGCCTCATCAGTGTAGAGCCGAGCCATGCTCGGCTGCTCTTCCTTCCGGCCGCGCGGGCGCGCGCAAGCCGAGCATGGCTCGGCTCTGCAAGGGCAGCGCTCCCTTCCCGGAAGGTGCATGATGGGGGCGCCCCTGGTCCCCGGAGCACGCGCATGTCCCGCTTCGCCAGCTTCCGCGAGTTCTATCCGTTCTACCTCAGCGAGCACCGCCACCCGGTGTCGCGCCGCCTGCACTTCATCGGCAGCTGCGGGGTGCTGCTGCTGGTTGCGGCGGCGATCCTGCGCGGGCAAGCCATCCTCGTGCTTGCCGCCCTGTTCTGCGGTTACGGCTTCGCCTGGGTCGGTCATTTCTTTTTCGAGAAGAACCGTCCGGCAACATTCCAGCATCCGCTGTACTCGTTCATGGGCGACTGGGTGATGTTCGCCGACATCCTGCGCCGGCGCGTACCCTGGTAGCGGCCGCCCTGGGGGCCGCCCTCACGCGCTATGCTGGGGCCTGGACGTCATCGATAAGGAAAGCGCGATGTTCCCGACCATGTTCTTTACCGTGGTACTGGCCTTTGTGGCCGTGGTGATCCTGTTCAAGGCGGTGCGGATGGTGCCGCAGGGATACGAATGGACCGTCGAGCGCTTCGGGCGCTACACGCACACCATGACCCCCGGCCTGCACTTCCTGATCCCGATCGTGTACGGGGTCGGGCGCAAGGTGAACATGATGGAGCAGGTGCTGGACGTGCCCAGCCAGGAAGTGATCACCAAGGACAACGCTGCCGTACGCGTGGACGGCGTGGTGTTCTTCCAGGTGCTGGACGCGGCCAAGGCGGCCTATGAGGTAGCCAATCTGGAAGTGGCGATGATCGCCCTGGTGCAGACCAACATCCGTACCGTGATCGGTTCGATGGACCTGGATGAATCGCTCAGCCAGCGCGAAGTGATCAACGCCCAGCTGCTGAGCGTGGTCGACCATGCCACCAACCCGTGGGGCGTGAAGGTCAACCGCATCGAGATCCGTGACATCCAGCCGCCGCGCGACCTGCTGGATGCAATGGCGCGGCAGATGAAGGCCGAGCGCGAGAAGCGCGCGCAGATCCTTGAAGCCGAGGGTTCGCGACAGTCGGAGATCCTGCGCGCCGATGGCGAGAAGCAGGCCACGGTGCTGGAAGCCGAAGGCCGCCGCGAGGCGGCGTTCCGCGATGCCGAGGCCCGCGAACGCCTGGCCGAGGCCGAAGCCAAGGCAACCCAGATGGTGTCGGCGGCGATCGCCGAAGGCGACGTGCAGGCGATCAACTACTTCGTTGCGCAGAAGTACGTGGAAGCGTTCAAGGAGCTGGCCAGTTCGCCAAACCAGAAGCTGGTGCTGATGCCGATGGAGGCCAGCGGTGTGATCGGCTCGATCGCTGGCGTGGCCGAACTGGCCAAGCAGGCACTGGGCGACCAGAACAACAAGGCCGCAGGCAAGCGGCCGCCGCCGATCGGAGGCTGACATGCGCTGGGAGGTCGTGGGCTGGGGCGCGCTGGCACTGCTGCTGTTTGCCGCAGAGGCACTGGCGCCGGGCGCGTTCATGCTGTGGATCGGCATCGGCGCGGCCGCCGTGTTCGTGCTGGTGGCCGTGTTCAGCGGCATTCCATTGCTGTGGCAGGTCGTTGCCTTCGTCGTGCTGAGCGTGGTCTCGATCCAGTGCTACCGGCGCTGGGGCAAGGCAAGGGCGCGACCCAGCGATGCACCGTTGCTCAACCGCCGCGCCGAGCAGCTGGTCGGACGGGTGGTGCCATTGCAGCAGGGCATCGTCGGCGGGCAGGGCCGGGTCAGCATCGATGATGCGTACTGGCAGGTAAGCGGCCCGGAACTGCAGGCCGGCAGCCTGGTGCGGGTGGTGGCGGTACGGGGCAGCACGCTGGTGGTCGAGGTGGCAGACCGCCCCGTGTAGAGCCGAGCCCATGCTCGGCTGCTCTTCGTGTGGGAGCCGAGCGTAGGCTCGGCTCTACAGCTCCGCCGCTGCGCTGCGGCGCGCCTGCGGGCGACCGATCTGGGATAATGGGGATTCTTGTTTCCTCTGCTGCCGGACCCGGTCATGACCCAGAAGACGCTGCTCAACGATACCCACCGCGCCCTTGGCGCCAAGATGGTCGATTTCGGGGGTTGGGACATGCCCATCCACTACGGCTCGCAGCTGGACGAGCACCACCTGGTGCGTCGCGAGTCGGGTGTGTTCGACGTCAGCCACATGACCGTGGTCGACCTGCGCGGTGACCAGGTCAAGCCGTTCCTGCGCCGCCTGCTGGCCAACTCGGTCGACAAGCTGAAGGTGCCGGGCAAGGCGCTGTACTCCTGCATGCTGAATCCGCGCGGCGGCGTCATCGACGACCTGATCGTCTACTACCTGGGCGAAGATTTCTTCCGCATGGTGGTCAACGCCTCCACCCGCGAAAAGGACCTGGCCTGGCTGCGCGAGCAGGCCGCGCCGTTCGGCGTCAGCGTCGAGCAGCGGCCGGACCTGGCCATCCTGGCCGTGCAGGGCCCACAGGCGCGCGGGATCGTGATCGGCCTGGCCCGCGAATCCGAGCGCGAGGCGCTGACCAAGCTGGGCCGCTTCGCCGCCCTCCAGGTGCAGTCCGACGACGGCGTCGAGCTGTTCGTCGCCCGCACTGGTTACACCGGCGAAGACGGCTTCGAAATCCTGCTGCCGCAGGATGCCGTGGTCGCGTTCTGGAACCGCCTGCTGGCGGCGGGCGTGAAGCCGGCCGGCCTCGGCGCGCGCGACACGCTGCGCCTGGAAGCCGGCATGAACCTGTACGGCCAGGACATGGACGAAGAGATCACCCCGTACGAAGCGGCGCTGGCCTGGACGGTGTCGCTGGACGAAGGGCGCGACTTCATCGGCCGCGACGTGCTGGAAGCGCAGAAGGCTGCCGGCACCGCACGCCAGATGATCGGCCTGGTGATGGACGAGAAGGGCGTGCTGCGCCACGGCCAGGCGGTGACCACCGCGGGTGGCCAGGGCGAGATCCTGTCCGGCACCTTCTCGCCGACCCTGGCCAAGGGCATCGCCTTCGCCCGTGTACCGGCCGGTGAACTCGGCGAAGTCACCGTCGACATCCGCGGCCGGCAGGTGCCGGTGCGCGTGGTCAAGTTCCCGTTCGTGCGCGAAGGCCAGGCCCAGCCCGGCGTGCTCGCCGACGCCTGATCCGAACATGCCGGTCGTCACTGACAGCAGTGGCGGCCGGTTGGTTACACTAGCCCCGTTTTTTCCACCCCTGCATATCTCTGGAGCAGTCCCATGAGCGAGATCCCCGGCGACCTCAAGTTCCTCAAGTCCCATGAGTGGGCCCGTGTCGAAGGCAATGGCCGCGTCACCGTCGGTATTTCCGACCACGCCCAGGGCCTGCTGGGTGACCTGGTCTACGTCGAACTGCCGGAAGTCGGCGCCGACGCCAAGGCCGGCGAACAGATCGCCGTCGTCGAGTCGGTGAAGGCCGCCTCGGACGTCTACAGCCCGATCAGCGGCAAGGTCGTCGAGGTCAACTCGGCCCTGTCCGACAAGCCGGAAACCATCAACGAAGATGCCTACGGCGAAGGCTGGATGTTCGTGGTCGAACTGACCAACGCTGAAGAGGTCAACGAGCTGCTGGACCCGGACGCGTACGCCGAAGCCCTGGAGAACGACGACCACTGAGTCGTCGTTTCCGGGTTCTGCAACGGCCACCTTCGGGTGGCCGTTTTTGTTTTGGCGAGTACGTCGGCTCATGACGCAGGGTTTGCTGCGCGCCCTCGACGCGGCATCAGCAGACCCGCGAACGGTACCGAGGGGCGTGCGCAGTTTTGCGCAAATCCGCGTTTCCACCCCGCGCCGACGCGTCCGGATGTGAAAACTTTTCGCCCCCCGTTGCGGTGCCGTTGTGCTGGCGTTGGTGGGGGCGGCGACCGCTGCTGGCGATGCGTGCATGCAGTGGCCGCCAACATGCATGCATCTGCGCGGAGTGCTTATTTCAAGTGCTTTTTGTTCAACGCTTGCGTCGTTGTCGTTGCAGGTAACGTGCGTGCGTGGCGCTTTGGTGGTCGTCGAAGGCGGAGCGTGGCGACCGTGCAGGCAACACCGTGGATGGCGCGGATGTGAAAATTTTTCGCGGGGGTTGTTGACAGTAAAAAAAACCGTGATTAGGTTTCGCCTCAGCAGACCTTGCCTGCCCAACCGAGTGCGCAGAATCAATCGTCCGATGCGAAGCAGCCCCTTCAAGACCACCGCGACCCTGATGACGGTGGACATGGCCCCGCTTCCCCCGGAGAAATGCAAGGCACTTCCCGTTCCGATGCCCGCTCCGCCGATCGAGGCGGGCATTGCCGTATCCGTAACGGCGCGCCTGACGCGCCGGCGGTCCCCGCACGCAGCATCCGCGGGTTTGATCCACCTGGGCGTTTCAACTCCCTATCACTGACGAGGAGCCATCCCATGGCAACCAAGAAAGCTGCGAAGAAGAAGCCCGCCGCCAAGAAAGCGGTGAAGAAGGTCGCGAAGAAGGCCGCTGCCAAGAAGGCAGTGAAGAAGGTCGCGAAGAAGGCGACCGCCAAGAAGGCAGTGAAGAAGGCTGCGAAGAAGGTCGCCAAGAAGGCCACTGCGAAGAAGGCAGTGAAGAAGGCGGCAAAGAAGGTAGCCAAGAAGTCCACTGCCAAGAAGGCTGTCAAGAAGACCGCGAAGAAGGCCGTCAAGAAGGTAGCCAAGAAGGCCACCAAGAAGACTGCCAAGAAGGCAACGGCCCGCAAGCCTGCCAAGAAGGTCGCCAAGAAGGCGACTGCCAAGAAGGCCGTCAAGAAGACTGCCAAGAAGGCAGTAAAGAAGACCGCGAAGAAGGCCACCAAGAAGGCTGCCCCGAAGAAGGCAGCGAAGAAGGTTGCCAAGCGCAAGCCGGCCGCCCGCAAGAAGAAGGCCGCTCCGGTCGCTCTGCCGGCAACCCCGGCGCCGCTGATCTAAGTACTTCCCGATAGCCGCATCCTGAAACCCCCTTCCCTGGCTGCCCAGCGGGGAGGGGGTTTTTTTATGGGGCCATTTGCCGCGTCGAGCCATGCTCGACTGCCTTTCCGATAGTTGACGCTAGCGGTGCGGCGCCGGTGGAAAGCGCTCCACCAGGAAATCGATGAAGCTGCGCAGGCGGGTCGAGTGGTAGCGGTCGTGGGCATAGACCACGTGCATCGGCCGGCCGGTCCGGCCATGCTCCGGGAACAGCTGCACCAGGCGCCCGGCTTCGACGTCGGCAGCCAGCAGCAGTGCCGATTGCAGCACGATGCCCAGCCCATGCAGCGCCGCCGTACGCAGCGCTTCGCCGTTGTTGATCTGCAGGCGACCTGTGGGCACATGGTCGAGCCCGCCAGCATCGGCCTGCAGCCACTGCGCCAGTGCGCTGGGTTCGAAGGACAGGCATTGGTGCCGGGAAAGTGCCTGCAGGTCGGAAGGCGTACCATGCCGGGCGAGGTATCCGGGCGAGGCGCACATCATCAATCGATAGGGTGTCAGCGCACGGGCGACCAGCGCGCTGCTGTCAGCCAGCGTACCGATACGCAGGGCGGCTTCGAAACCTTCTTCGGCGAGATTGACGACGCGGTCGGTCAGCACCGCGTCGACACGCACCTCGGGGTAGTGCGCCATGTAATCGGCCAACGCCGGCAGCAGTGCATGCGTGCCGAAGATCACCGGCGCGCTGACGCGCAGCGTGCCTGCCGGTGCCAGGTGCTGGTGCTGGGCCTGCGCATCGGTTTCCTCCACCAGCCGCAGGATCTCCCGGCAGCGGGCGTAGTAGTCCTCGCCGAACGGCGTCATGTGCTGGCGCCGGGTGGTACGACTGAGCAACTGCATGCCGAGCCGTGCCTCCAACGCACGCAGGTGCTTGCCGGCCATCGTCGCGGAGATGTCCAGTGCTGCCGCCGCAGCGCTGAGGCTGCCCTTGTCCACGATCAGCACGTAGACCTGCATGCTTTCCAGCAGGTTCATCTGACACTCCGGGTGTTGAATGCTGAAACCTGTGCGGAGTTTATCAATCAGGGGGGATCAAACAGCATGCACCGCACGGGCCGGATCCACCGGCCGCGCTGACAGGAGAACACCATGGATTTGAACCTTGAGGGACGCACCGCGCTGGTCACCGGGGCGGGCAGTGGCATCGGTGCCGCTGTCGCCAGGCAACTGGCCGCGCAGGGCGTGCGTGTCGCCATCTCGTCACGGCGTCAGGCACCGCTGCAGGCGCTGGCGGCGGAAATCGAAGCGGCGGGCGCACTCGCGCCGATCATCCTGCTGGGCGATGTCACCGACGCCGGGGACGTGCGCCGCATCGCCGACGCCGCGCTGGCAGCGTTGCAGCGGGTGGACATCCTGGTCAACGCAGCTGGCGGCTCGCGGCCAACGACCGTCGATGCCGCCGACGCGATCTGGGAGGAGGCATTGGCGCTGAACTTCTCTGCCGCACGACGGTTGAGCCAGGCACTGCTGCCGGCAATGCAGGCGCAGGGCTGGGGGCGGGTGATCAACTTCAGCGGTTCGATGGAACCGCGCACGGTGAACGCGGCCACGGCGGCGAAGGCGGCGCTTCATCTGTGGAGCAAGGGCCTGTCGTCCGAAGTGGCCGGGCAGGGCATCACGGTGAATGCAATCGCACCGGGGCGGATCAACAGCCCGCAGATTCTTGATCGCCTGCATCCCACCGAGGAAAGCCGGCGCGAGTTCATTGCACGCAACATTCCGATCGGGCGCTTCGGCGATCCGGACGAAGTGGCGCCGCTGGTGGCCTTCCTGGCTTCGCCGCTGGCCGGCTACATCACCGGCGCGGTGATTCCAGTGGACGGCGGCATGCACTACTTCGCGCACTAGCGCTGCGGAGCTGTAGAGCCGAGCCGATGCTCGGCTGCCTTGCGCCAGAATTCCGCTCAGCCGAGCACGGCTCGGCTCTACGAAACAACAAAAAAGGGCGACCCGGAGGCCGCCCCTTCCGTTCACGGTCGCGCCCGCCAGATCAGCGCGGCGAAGCCACCGCGCGGTTGCTCGAGGCACCCTTGCCCTTGCGCTTGTCCTGCTGCGCCGGGCTTGCGCCTTCGGCCATCAGGTTGTCGCTGCCGAAGTCGGTGTCCACATCCAGCCAGCGCTGTGCCGGCAGGCCGAGTGCGGAATCGAGCACGGTCGGCAGCAGGCCGCTGGGCAGGCCGCTTTCGCCGTTCCACATGATGGCGATGCCGAGATCGCGTTCCGGCACCAATGCCACCAGGCCGCGGTAGCCCTGCACGGCGCCGGCATGGAACACCACGTCGTGGCCGGCATAGTCGAAGGTGCGCCAGCCCAGTGCGTAGCCGGCCGAATGCAGGCGCTCGCGGCGCCAGCCCGAACGCATCTCACCGGGGGTGTTGATCAGGCTGGAGTGCAGGGTGGCCAGCAGCGGCGCCGGCAGCACGTCAGGGCGGTGCCCGGTGTGGGCGAGCAGCCACTGTGCCATGTCGCTGGCGCTGGCATTGACGCCGGCCGCCGGGGCGACGCGGTAGTAGGTCGGCTTCGGCGTCAGCGACACCCAGCCGTTGCGGCTGCGCACGTGCGGACGCGCCCAGCGCGAACTGGCCTGGATGCCGGCCAGGCCGAGGCTGGCATCGTTCATGCCCAGCGGCTTGAAGATGCGGCGCTCGACCGACTGCTCGTAGAAGCTGCCGGAAGCGGCGTAGACAACGTCGCCGATCAGGCTGAAGGCCACGTTCTGGTAGGCGTAGCAGTCGCCCGGCAGGCACTTCAGGCTGGTGTTGGCCAGCTTCTGGGTCAGCGCGTAGTACTCGGCGTTGCCTTCGATGTCGCGGTCGTAGGCGTTGTACGGCAGGCCGACGCGGTGGCTGAGCACATCGGCCACCGTCAG
Source organism: Stenotrophomonas sp. SMYL89 (assembly GCF_036319985.1). NCBI lineage: Bacteria > Pseudomonadati > Pseudomonadota > Gammaproteobacteria > Lysobacterales > Lysobacteraceae > Stenotrophomonas > Stenotrophomonas sp. SMYL89. The sequence continues at coordinate 45,044 of NZ_JAWIRW010000023.1, forward strand.
GCGGTCGGTGGCTTCGGGCGAGTTGAGGCGGAAGCCCGGCACGTAATCGGTGACCTTGCTGTCCCAGCGCAGCGTGCCATCGTTGACCAGCAGGCCGGCCATGGTGCCGGCGAAGGCCTTGGACAACGATGCCAGGCGGAACACGGTGTGCGCATCGACCGGCAGCGGATTGTTGACGTCGGTAACGCCATAGCCGCGCGCGCTGAGGATACGGCCGCCCTGCACGATCGCCACGGCCATGCCCGGCACGCGTTCGCCATAGGTGAGCTGCTGCGCCATCGATTCGATGTTGGCGACGTTGAAGCCGGGCGCCGGGGCCTGCACGCGCGGCACCAGGCCGGTGCGGTAGGCCGCCGGCTGGGTGTGGGCGACAGTGGGACCCGCAGCGGATTCGATGTTGGTCGGCATCGGCGGCAATGCCGGCGGTGTCTGCGCGGTGGTGGACAAGGCAACAGGCATCAGCATGCCCAGCAAACCGGTGGCCGCCGAACGGATCGGACGACGCAGGCTGTTCTTTTTCATCGTTGTGACCCGTGCGCGACTGCTGATGGCGATTCTAGCGCCGCTTTTCCCTTGTGCACAAACAAAGCGAAGATGAATGCGCATCTCGTTGAAAAAGTTGGAATTTTCACGCCTCCGAAGCGTGTATCGGAACGTGTCATCCGGGCCCGGCCATGACAGTGCGTTGCAGCCTTCAAACGGCCACCTGCTGGCGATGTTGCAGTGCATTGGATAACGTACGCGCTTCACCGCCCCCGGAGCCTGCCATGCCGCTGTCCAACCGCCGTCTTCAGGCGAGGGACACCGCGTGAGTGCGGTACGGGGGAAAGGGCCGCTGCAGGGGCTGGCGGCGGCGCTGCGCGAGTCGCCGGCGCTGTGGTGGTCGTTCCTGTACTTCTTCTGCCTGCTCAGCGGCTACTACGTGCTGCGCCCGGTGCGCGAGGCGATGGCCGCGTCGGCCGACCTGGAGACGGTGTTCCCACCGCTGCTGATCGCCTGGTTCGGAAGCCATGGCATCGCGCTGAAGGACTTCGTGTTGCAGTTCCTGTTCACCTGCGTGTTCGTGATCATGCTGGTGCTGCAGCCGGTCTATGGCTGGCTGGTCAGCCGCTTTCCGAGGCGGGTGTTCCTGCCGGCGGTGTACGGCTTCTTCATTGTCACCCTGCTCGGGTTCTACGTGATGTTCGACAGCGGCGTGCCGGGCCGCGGCATGGCCTTCTTCTTCTGGATCACCGTCTTCAACCTGTTCGCGGTGGCGGTGTTCTGGAGCTTCATGGCCGACGTGTTCTCCAATGTGCAGGCCCGGGCCTTCTACGGATACATCGGCGCGGCGGGCACCATCGGTGCCTTCCTCGGCCCGATCATCACCAGTGCGCTGGTACAGCGTGTGGGCATCGCCAACCTGATGCTGGTGTCGGCCGGTTTCCTTGCCATCTGCCTGTTGAGCATCTGGAGGCTGCGGCACTGGGCGGTGCTTCGCGAGCAGGAGCAGCAGTTGGTATCGGGCGAAAAACCGATGGGCGGCAGTGTGCTCGATGGTCTCAAGCTGATCGTTTGCGAGCCCCTGCTGCGCTGGCTGGCGATCATGGTGGTGTTCGGCGTGGGCGTGGGAACGTTGCTCTACAACCAGCAGGCTGCCATCGTGCGTGCGGCGTTCACCGACCCGGCAGCGAGCACCGCGTTCTTCTCGCGCATCGACCTGGCGGTGAATGCGCTGGCGCTGTTGATGCAGCTGGGCCTGACCCGCTGGCTGTTGTCCCGCCACGGGATCGCACCGGCGCTGCTGATTCCCGGCTTCGCGATCCTGATCGGCTTCTCGGTGCTGGCCGCTTCGCCCATGCCCCTGCTGGTGGCGGTGGTGCAGGTGATGACCCGCGCAAGCGAGTTCGCACTGGCCAAGCCGGCCCGCGAAACCATCTACACCCGCGTGGACCGGCAGTGGCGTTACAAGGCCGGCGCAGCCATCGACACCGTGGTCTACCGTGGTGCGGACCTGAGCTTTGCCTGGGTGCACAAGGGCCTGTCCCTGTTCGGCTCGCATGTGGTGTTCATCGGCGGCATGCTGGTGGCCGCGTGCATGACCGCCGCCGCGTTCGGCGTGCTTCGCGAAGAAAAGAAACTGCCGCGCGACCGCTGATGTTCCGGGGTCAGATCCCTTTCCCTCAGGGAAAGGGATCTGACCCCATTCTTCTTCCCCGTCCAAGGAACTGCCCATGTACTGGATCGCACTCGCCCTGACCTTGCTGGTCGCACTGCTGCACGTCTATTTCCTGGTGCTGGAGATGTTGCTGTGGACCCGCCCGCTGGGCCTGAAGACGTTCCGCAACACAGCGGAGAAGGCCGAGATCACGCGCGTGCTGGCGGCCAACCAAGGGCTGTACAACGGCTTCCTGGCGGCGGGCATCGTGGTGGGGCTGGTGATCGACCAGCCGGTGCTGGTGACGTTCTCGCTGGCGTGCGTGGTGGTGGCCGGGTGTTACGGCGCGTACAGCGTAAGCCGCCGCATTTTCATGATCCAGGCGCTGCCGGCGATCCTGGCGCTGGTTCTTCGCGCGGTGGCGTAGTTTCCAGCCAACGGCGCAGCCCCTCGTGGGTGGTCGCGGAATGCGGGTCATGGGTTGGGTGTGGCGGATGGGCCGTGCAGGGGACGCTGCAAGTACGTCCCTGTAAGCTCGATGGCGCCATCCATGGCGCCAACGCCCCTGCACGGCCCACCCGCCACACCCCTGACAGGTTCCGTGTGCGGCCAGCCCACGGAGAAGAAAAAGAAGATCAAGAGCAACAGCGGGTCGCTGCGCTCGTGGGTTCTGCGCGCACGAAAAAAGGCGGCCGAAGGGCCGCTTTTGCTTTTGCTCTTGCTCATCTTTTTTTCTTACGTGGGTGGACGCCACAGAGATCTGTCAGAGGCAGGGGGCGGTGGGTACGCGGGGGTGTCCGCGGCATGGATGCCGCGGCCAAGCCCCCATGGACGGGTTCACGGCGTCCCCCGCG
>NZ_JAWIRW010000024.1:0-45440 GCF_036319985.1 Stenotrophomonas sp. SMYL89
GAAAGCTGGCCAGGATCGCCTGGGGGGTCTTCAAAAGCGGTCGGGACTTTGACCCAGCCATGCTGAAAGTGGGTCAAGCCTGCTTCCAGCAGGCTTGACCGCGAACATAGGATCTCGGCTCTACAGGGGCGGCGTTACCTTGCGTCGCGCGACGCGCGGCGGCCGAACCACCAGCCGGCCAGCAGCTGCAACGGCAGCGATGCCAGCAGCGAAATGACGAACCAGAGCGGGAAATCAGCGCCTGCGGCCGACACCGCGTAGCCGCAGCCCAGCGCGATCAGTGACCAGATGGAAAAACCATGCGAACGCGGCCAGCAGGGCGCGTAGTAGGTGGCGAAGGAAATGCCGGCGACGCCACCGAGCACGCTGAAGGCCAGGTCCCACCCCAGCTGCACGCTGTTGTTGTCCGGCGACATGCCCACCAGCGGGGGCAGCCAGCTGGCGACGCTGCTGACCAGCGCAAGCGACAGCACGCCGCCGATCAGGGCGACGAAGGACAGGAACAGGGTCTTGAGCAGGGCGGGCATGCGCGCATTGTAAGGCTGCGCGAAGTGCCTGGGGTTGCTGGCCTGCGGCCGGTACTACCGATGGATCGGCATGGCCGCCGCGTCCGTGGGAGAGGGGGACGGAGCGACGGCGGCCATGCACAGGCGGTCAGGCGGCGAAGTCGAGCACCACGCGGCCTTCGATGGTGCCCGCGTGCATGCGCGCGAACACCTCGTTGATGTTTTCCAGGCGATCGGTGCTGACCGTGGCGGCAACCTTGCCTTCGGCAGCGAACTGCAACGACTCCTGCAGGTCCAGCCGGGTGCCGACGATCGAGCCGCGCACGGTGATGCCGTTGAGCACCATGCCGAAGATGTCCAGCGGGAAGTTGCCCGGCGGCAGACCGTTGAGCGAAACGGTACCGCCACGGCGGACCATGCCCAGCGCCTGCTCGAACGCTTTCGGCGACACCGCCGTGACCAGGGCGCCGTGCGCGCCGCCGATTTCCTTCTTCAGGAAGGCAGCGGGGTCGGTGGTGCGCGCGTTGACGGTGATCTGCGCGCCGAGCTGCCGGGCCAACGCCAGCTTGTTGTCGTCCACGTCCACCGCCGCCACGTTCAGGCCCATTGCGCGGGCGTACTGCACGGCCATGTGGCCCAGGCCGCCGATGCCGGAAATCACCACCCAGTCCCCTGGCTTGGTGTCGGTCACCTTCAGGCCCTTGTAGACGGTCACGCCGGCGCACAGCACCGGCGCGATCTCGACAAAGCCCACGTCCTTCGGAAGCAGGCCGACATAGTTGGCATCGGCCAGTGCGTACTCGGCGAAGCCGCCGTTGACCGAGTAGCCGGTGTTGCGCTGCGTCTCGCACAGCGTTTCCCAGCCGCCCAGGCAGTGTTCGCAATGGCCACACGCCGAGTACAACCAGGGGATGCCGACCCTGTCGCCTTCCTTGACGTGCCCTACCCCGCCTCCCACGGCCACGATGTGCCCCACGCCCTCGTGACCGGGGATGAATGGCGGGTTCGGTTTCACCGGCCAGTCGCCCTCGGCGGCGTGCAGGTCGGTGTGGCAGACGCCACAGGCCTCGATCTTGACCAGTACTTCGCCCGCCCCCGGGCGTGGTACCGAGACTTCCTCGATCACCAGTGGCTTGCCGAACTCACGCACTACAGCGGCCTTCATGGTCGAATTCATGTTCGGATCTCCGTAGTGCGCTTGCCCACAGAATGACGCCGGCTCGAGGCCGGCGCTTTGATCACGATCAAACCTTTGACGATTCGTGCAGCAGGTTCAGCTGGCCAGCACCGACGCCTCGCGGGCGAGGCGCTCGATGGCGTCCCAGTCACGGGTCTGCAGCAGTGCCGGCGTGGTCAGCCACGAGCCGCCCACGCACAGCACGTTGGGCAGGTGCAGGAACTGCGGCGCGGTCTGCGCGCTGATGCCACCGGTCGGGCAGAAGCGTACATCGGCGAACGGGCCGTGCCAGGCCGCCAGCAGTGCGGCGCCACCGGCCTGCACCGCCGGGAAGAACTTGAAGGTGTCGTGGCCGTGCTCCAGGCCCAGGATGAGGTCCGAGGCGGTGGCGGCACCGGGCAGGTACGGCAGGTCGGCATCGCGCGCGGCCGCGTACAGTGCCGGCGTGGCGCCGGGGGACACCGCGAAACGCGCTCCGGCCTGCTTCGCCGCCTGCATCTGCGCCGGGGTAAGCACGGTGCCGGCACCGATCACCGCGTCCGGTACGACCTCGACCATGGCCGTGATCGCGTCCAGCGCCTGCGGCGTGCGCAGGGTCACTTCGATCACCGGCAGGCCGCCGCGGAACAGGGCCTGGGCCACTTCGACCGCGTCATTCACGTCTTCGGGGGTGTACACCGGAATCACCGGTGCCAGTTTCAGGACCGCGCGTACGCGCGGATCAGCGGCGGACATCGAATCGCTCCTCGCCCATCAGGGCCAGCACGTCAGCTTCGCTGACAGGATTGAAATCGCCGGGGATGGAGTGCTTCAGCGCCCCGGCGGCCAGGCCGAACCGCACGGTGGCGTCGGCATCAAGGCCGGACAGGATGCCATGCAGGATGCCGGCCGCGAAGGCATCACCGCCACCGATGCGGTCGACGATGCCCTGCAGATGACGCAGTGGGGCCTGTGCGCGGGTTCCGTCGCAACCCAGCAACACAGCGCCCAGCACATGGTGGTCCACGCTCAGCACCTGCCGCTGCGTGCAGGCCATCCACTGCAGTTGCGGAAAGGCACCGAACGCGGCGGCAGCGGCCGCGTCGATCCGCTCCATCAGGTCCGGCTGGGTGAAGCGGGTGCCCAGTACGACCTCCATGTCGCGGTAGTCGGCGAACACGATGTCGGCCTGCGCGAACAGTTCGCGCAATACCGCCTGCGCATCGCCTCCCCAGCGCTGCCAGAGGCGGGGCCGGAAATTGCCGTCGAAGGAGACGCGGACACCGGCCTGTCTTGCCGCGCGCGCCGCCGCCAGCGTGGCCGCCGCCACGTGCGGGCCCAACGCCGGGCTGACCCCGGAGACGTGCAGCCACTGCGCGTCCTGCAGCAGCGCTGGCCAGTCGTAGTCGGCTGCAGTGCTGCGCGCGAACGCCGAATCCGCGCGGTCGTAGACCACTTCGCTCGCGCGCTGTACCGCGCCGGTGGTGAGGAAGTACAGGCCCATGCGGCCCTCGGCGTCCTCGCGCACACCGCGCGTATCCACGCCGTGCCGCCGCAGTTCACCCAGTACATGCGCCCCCAGCGCATTGCCGGCCACGGTGCTGACCATGGCCACCTGATGTCCAAGCCGGGACAGCGAGACACCCACGTTGGCTTCGGCCCCTCCCACATGGACCTGGAGTTGCGGCGACTGCAGCAGCAGTTCGTTGCCGGGGGCACCCAGGCGCAGCAACAACTCTCCAAAACACACGATACGACCCATCTCAGCTCCTTCACGCGTGCCACCAGCATGGGACACTGCATGGCGTGTAAGTGGACCACGCGAGGGGCGTGGCGATTGGCTAGCGGTGTCATTCTAGACCGAAGACGCCTTGAGAGCGCTTGGGCTATATGTCGAAACCTTTGTCCTGCAAGCGTCTTGGAGACATTGCAAATCTGTTGCGGTGCAAGATGCCCGATCCCGGTGGTGCTGCTAACGTCGGTTTTGACTAGCGGTGTCATTTCGCCGCGCAGCTGCGATACCAGACCTTTGGGAGAGGGGAAAGGCATGCAATCTCGGATCCATGGAAAAAAGACACCGGTTACCTTGCTGGCCCTGGGGGTGGGACTCGCCCTGTCCACCAGCGCGGCCGCCCAGCAGCAGACCGCTACCGACCTGGACACGGTGAACGTCACAGGCTATCGCGCCAGTGTCGAAAAGGCGCTGGACATCAAGCGCGGCGAGGCCGGCGTGGTCGATGCCATCGTCGCCGAAGACATCGGCAAGTTTCCCGACCTCAATCTGGCTGAATCGCTGCAGCGCATTCCGGGCGTGGTGATCACACGCGAAGCCGGCGAAGGCCGCAACATCTCGGTGCGCGGCCTGGGCCCGGATTTCACCCGCGTGCGCATCAATGGGATGGAAGCGCTGACCACCGTCGGCGCCGGTGACCAGAGCGGTGGTACCAACCGCGGCCGCGGTTTCGACTTCAACGTGTTTGCCTCGGACCTGTTCTCGCAGCTGGTGGTGCGCAAGACCGCCTCGGCCGACGTCGAGGAAGGCTCGCTGGGTGCCACTGTCGACCTGCGCACCGCGCGCCCGTTCGACTACGACGGCTTCACCTTCGCCGCAAGCGGCCAGGCCGGCTACAACCAGATGGCCGAAAAGGCCGACCCGCGGCTGGCCGCGCTGGTCTCCAACACCTTCGCCGATGGTACCTTCGGCGCCCTCCTGTCGGTGGCCTACTCCGAGCGCCAGGCACTGGAGGAAGGCTCCAACACCGGCCGCTGGGCCAACGGCCCGAGCAATGGCAACTTCGCTGCGTCATCGCCGTTCGCCGCCGCACGCGCCGCTGATGTATTCCACCCGCGCTTCCCGCGCTACGTGCAGATGGAACACGAGCAGAAGCGCCTGGGCGTGACCGGCTCGCTGCAGTGGAAGCCCAGCGATGCCAGTGAAGTATCGCTGGACATGCTGTACTCGAAGATCGATGCCACCCGCGACGAGCAGTACATCGAAGCGATTTCCTTCAGCCGTGGCAGCAGCAGCACCCCGCGCCTGGTCGGCAAGCCGAGCACCATCGTCAGGAACGGCGAGATCCGCAACGGCGCGCTGCTGTACGGTGAATTCGACAACGTCGACATCCGTACCGAGAACCGCCACGACGAGTGGAGCACCGAGTTCAAGCAGATCAGCCTGAACGGCCAGCACCGTTTCGGCGACGACTTCACCGTGTCCGGCAAGCTGGGCATCTCGCGCTCCAGGCACGAGAATCCAGTGCAGACCACCGTCATCATGGACAAGTACGACGTCAAGGGCTACAGCTACGACTACCGTGGCAACAGCCGCTTCCCGATCCTCAACTACGGCATCGACCCGACCGACCCCAACGGTTGGGAACTGGCGGAAATCCGCCTGCGCCCGCAGTACGTGGACAACGACTTCGATACCGGCCAGATCGACTTCAACTGGAACATCAGCCCCGGCTTCCGCCTGAAGGGCGGCGTGCTTGCCAAGGACTACACGTTCAAGACCACCGAACTGCGCCGTGCCAGCGAACTGGCCGTGCCGACCTTCGCCAGCGGCAGCAGGATCGTGCCCGTGGACATGATCAACCAGGCCGGCCTGAAGGGCATCAATGGCAATCCGTCCAACTGGGTGGTGCCGAACCTGGATGCAATCGCCGACCAGTTCGACATCTACAGCAACAGCGGCATCTATGCCGTCGCGCCGCGCGCCAACAACGTGCGCAGCGTGGAAGAGAAGGACCGTGGTGCCTACCTGATGGGCGAGTTCAGCACCGAAATCGGCTCGCTGCCGCTGTCGGGCAACTTCGGCGTGCGCTACGTGCGCACCAGGCAGACCTCCACCGGGCTGTCGACGCTGGCCAGTGGTACCACCTCCACCACCGCCACCCGCACCTACGATGACACCCTGCCCTCGTTCAACCTGGTGGCCGAGGTCACGCCCGATTTCCTGATCCGCCTGGGTGCGGCCAAGGTCATGACCCGCCCGGGCCTGGGCAGCCTGACGCCAGGTGCAACCGTGGCCGTGGCCGGTGGTGCGCGCACCATCTCCAGCGGCAATCCCAACCTGGACCCGACGCGCGCCACCAATGTCGACCTGGGCTTCGAGTGGTACTTCGCCGAAGGCGCGATGGCGGGCCTGGGCCTGTTCTACAAGGACATCGAGACCTCGGTCCAGACCCTGCGCGAGAACCGCCCGTACACCGACAGCGGCCTGCCTGCCGAACTGCTGACCGGTACCGGCGCCTCGCCCACCGACGACTTCACCTTCACCCGGCCAGTCAATACCCCCGGCGGTGAGCTGTACGGCGCCGAGGCGAACTACACCCAGCCCTTCACTTTCCTGCCGGGCAAGTGGTCGAACCTGGGCGTGCAGCTGAACTACACCTGGGTCGAATCGAAGATCCAGTACATCAACTCGGCTGGCCAGCCGGTGATGAAGAACGATCTGCTGGGCCTGTCCAAATCGTCATGGAACGCAACGCTGTTCTACGAAGGCGAGACCTTCGCTGGCCGCGTCTCCGCCACCAACCGCGATGACTACCTCACCCAGGTGCCCGGTCAGGAAACCGGCTTCAACCTGGACGGCTACCACGGCATGACCGGCACCACGGTCATTGATGCGTCCATCCGCTACAAGATCAGCGACCAGCTGGAACTGAGCCTGGAAGGCATCAACCTGACCAACGAAGCCTCGGATGAATGGGTGTACTCGCCCGCCACCGGCCGCCTGCCACTCCAGTACACCGAAACCGGCCGCCAGTTCCTGCTGGGCGTGCGCTACAAGTTCTGAGCAACGCCGGCGGCGCGTACCGATACGCGCCGCGGTTCGCCATGACCGCTGCTGCGCCGCAAGGTGCCGCTGCGGCGTGGCCTTGCTACGGTCCGGCGGCCCGCCGCCGGCCGTCGCCCGTTGAAAGGAAATGTCTCCATGCCGCACCGCACGACCGTGTCCCGCTGCCTGCTGCTGGCAGTGGCCCTGGCTGCAGGCCCCGCGACGGCCGCCGCCGATGTCCCCACCCTGCTCTTCGATGTGGATGCCAATCACGGCCTGCAGGCCGTGACCGCTCACGGTGAGGCCGTAGCGAACTTTCGCGACAAGGTCGCGGTGGTCGACGACGGCGAGCATGGCAAGGCCATCCAATGGGAAGACGACGGCGTGCTTGCCTGGGACGCGCCGGGCAACATCCTGGCCCAGCGCGGCACGCTGGCCTTCGACTGGCGTTCACGCTATGCGGTGGGTGAAGCGCCGTTCGTGATCTTCCGCGTCGGCTACGCCGACCACAGCAGCTGGGACATGGCCTGGCTGCGCATCGACTGGAACGGGCACGGCTTCGATGCCTTCGTCACCGATGCCAACTTGGCACGCACACGCGTGTCGTTCCGCATGGATGCACTGCCGCGTCCCGACCAGTGGTTGCACCTGGCCTTCGCCTGGGATGAGGACCACGGCGTGCGCCTGTTCATCGATGGCCGCGAAGTGGCGCGTGCACAAGCCACAGGCGATTACGATGCGGCGCTGGACCAGCTCGGCCTGGCCGGGCGGGTGATGGCGCCCTACCAGGTGCAGAGCCGCTACAACTTCCTGCGTGGCAGCGACTTCCAGCACATCCGGGTGTACGACCGCATGCTCGACGCCCCCGCCGTGCAGGCACTGGCAGGCGGCAAGGCGCCGGCCAGCGCGGTGGCGCCGGCCAGCGACGAGCGCGCGTGGCGCCATCGCTTCGGGTGGGAAGGCGCGGCACCGCCTGCGCTGGCGTCGGCCGGCACCCGCATCCGCAAGATCGAATTCGCCGACACCCGCGACCTGAAGGCGTGGATGTGGAAGGCCACCGATGGCATCGCCGAAACCACCTGGCCGGGCGTGTACAACCGCTCGCGCCTGCCCGGCCGCAATGACTACTTCCAGCTTCCGGACTGGAACACCTATGTGGAAGGCGGCCAGCACCTGGACCTGACCCTGCCGGCCACCGAAACGGTGAACCGGGTGGAGATCCGTGGTGCGGCCTTCGGCACCCTTTCCCACGGGCCCGACGCCGAACATGCCACCGACGTGCTGGTCACGCGCCCGCGCGGCGTGGTGCGCAGCGTCGACGACATTGCCGCGCAGCGCGGCGGCGTGCTGCGTTTCAGCAACGTCGAGCAGGAAACACCGATCCAGGAAATCTGGGCCTACCACGTGAGCAAGGGCACCGAGCCGGAAGGCACGGTGAAGCAGACCTACATCATCGACAGCCGGGCGCTGCCCGACTACACCAACCTGGACGCATTGCGCCGCTACATCGACGGACGTTTCCCGGCCGCCGAACGCAGCACGGTGATGGCGCTGCCGAAGGGCGCCGGTTCCCGCCGCCGGGATGCCGGCACCCTGCCCGCACATCCGCAGCCGATCGTGCACGTGCTGATTCCTTCCGGGGTGGGTGACGCGCCGGCCAACCAGCCGCTGATCCGCAGCTGGGCCTACAGCTGGGAGAACATGCACGACGGCCTGGACGGCGTGGCCATCGACCTTCCCGCGCTGGACCTGCCGCCCACCCACGATGGACTGATCCCGCTGAACATCCGCATCAAGGATCCGATCTGGCCGGCGCGCGACATGATCGATGTATCGGTGTCGGTGCCGCCACGGCAGGCGCGCACGCTGTGGCTGGACCTGCGCGATCGCATCCTCACCCCGGACAGCCTGTGGCTGAGCATCGCCTCGGCCGCACCAGGCTTCGATGCCGATGCCCTCGACGGTGCGCAGGTCCGGCTGGTGTTCAAGCCGCGTGCCGACGCGCTGAAGGAGCACGTGGCCGACCGCTTCAACCAAGTCCGCGACAACTGGGGCTTCCTGGTGGAAGAGCACACCACGTCCAAGCGCCAGCGCCTGTACGCGCGCGTGTACGCGGACCTGAGCGACCTGCTGCGGGTGGACCCGGACCATGAACTCGGCCGCCTGTACTGGAACTACATCAGCTACAACAGCCAGGGCCGCCCGCCCTACACGGCGCCTGCCGTGCCCAGGGGCGTGCCGGCGTGGGCATTCAACCAGGTGCAGGACCTGGCGCAGGTGCGGCAGTTCGTCGACTGGTGGATCGACGAACGGCAGGGGGCCTACGGTGACTTCGGTGGTGGCATTTCGGACGATTCCGACCTGACCCAGCAGTGGCCGGGGCTGGCCCTGATGGGCGTGCAGCCGGATCGATTGAACGCCTCGCTGACCGCGCTGTCCGACGCGGTGTACCGCAACGGCATGTTCAGCAACGGCTTGAGTACCATCGAGACCGACGAGCTGCATTCCTATGAGGAAGGCATCAACACCAACAGCGCCATGCTCTACCTCAACTGGGGCGATCCGCTGACGCTGGAACGCCTGATGGAAACGGTGAAGGCCTTCGACGAGCGCATCATCCTGCGCAACCCGCAGGGCCACCTGCTGTTCTCCAGCAACTGGTTCGGTGGCAACAAGGTCTACCGCGAACCGAACTGGCAGTGGCAGAAGCCGTATTCGTTCCCGGTGCTGCACCCGGCGTTCCTGCTGGGCCAGTACAACGCCGACCCCACCGGCCGCGGGCTGGTGATCGGCCTGGCCGATGGCTATCTGGCCCACGCAGGCAAGGACGACAAGGGACGCTTCACCCTGCCCAACGAGATCAACTGGGCCAGCGGTGCCACCCGCGGCGGCGAGTTGAACAACGGCTCCGGCAGTGGCGACACGATGCACACCTTCTGGGCGGCGTGGCGCTGGAGCGGCGATGCGAAGTACCTGCAGGCACTGGACTACCGCGTGGCCCGTGGCGGTCCGGGCGCACTGGCCAACCTGGGCGAGAACGTCGTGGACGTACTGGGCCGGCAACAGGACTGGTATCCGCTGCTGCGCGCCGAGGCTGACGCGGGAAAAACCGGCTTCGCCAGCCTGATGGCCTGGCAGGCCAGCGGCGACAGGTCATACATCGCCGCCCTGCATGCCGACGGCCTGCAGGCGAAAGTGCAGCGCGCGTACATGAACACCGAGGGCCACTGGTGGTCCGACCGCGTGGAAGCGCCCAGTGAATTCCTCCAGCGCGCACGCCTGGGTGGGATCGCGCTGAAGCGCAACCAGAGTTGGCCCGGCCACACCGTCAGCTGGCGCTTCGACCGCGATGGAGCGGCCGAACAGGTCGCCCTGCTGGTGCATGCGCCGTCGCGTGAACGTTTCACCGTTACCAGCTACAACCTGGGCACGCGCACCATCGGCGCCGACATGACCGGCTGGAACGTGGCCAGCGGGACCTGGCGGATACGCAGCGGCGTGGATGCCGATGGCGATGGCCACATCGACGGCACGCCCGCCGAACGCCGCGTACAGCTGGAAACCAGCGCTTCGGTGGCGCTGCAGTTCCGTCCCGGGCGTACCGAGGTGTTCGAGTTCGAACGCGTGTCCGAGGGAACACCGGTGGAAACACGGCCGGACCTGGGCGTGGGTCGCGGCGACGTACGCATCGACGGCAGCCAGCTGCAGGTGACCGTGCACAGCCTGGGCCATGTCGGCACCGGCGTGGCCGTAGCAATGCTGGAAGACGCGCGCGGTCGCGAGATCGCCCGCACGGACGTGCCGGCGCTGGGGGCACCCAGTGACCTGCAGCCGAAGACCGTGCAGGTCTGGCTGCCGTTGCCGGCCGGTGACCGCAGCGGCCTGCGCGTGCGCGTGGCGCTGGCCGACGGTGGCGAGGAAGTGACCCGGCTCAACAACGTGGTCGGCGTGCCGCGATGATGCCTGCATTACGCCGGGCGTGATCCGGCGTGGGTCAGGACGCCTCGGTCTCCAGCCGTTTCATCCGGCGCTGGTACCAGCCATCATCCAACGGCTCGAACACCGCGCTGCGTTCCATCACGCCCTCGTAGACATGCAGCGACACGGCCACGTCCGCTTCGCTGGCGTTGCACAGCGTGTGGTACTCGTGCGGCGGAATCAGGCTGCCGGCACTACCGCGGTGGCCGTACAGCGTGGGCTGGGCGGCAAAGCGATGACGTTCGCCATCCTGTTCAATCAGCGCATAGGGAGTGACGATGAGTTCGCCCTGCCAGACGCCTTCCACGCACCACATCGCATCGTGGTCGTGCAGCGGCGTGCCCTGGCCCGGGCCCCAGCACATGGCGATGACGCTGTAGCCCAAGGTCGGGCTGCGGTGCAGTTCACGGCGTGCGTAATGCCCTTCGACCGGGCGCCGCACGCAGGGGGGCAGCTGGATGGACGGATCGACGATGGCCTCGCGCAGCACCTGCTGCAGCGCACCGGTGATGGCCTCCGGCGTGCCCAGCATCACCGCGGCATCGATCGCAGCGAACAGCCGCTCCCGGCCGGTGAATGACGGTGGCAAGGACATCGTTCCCATGCCCCGACTCTAGCCGAGAGGGGTTAACAGAATGTTTGCACCGCGGTGTCATCACTGCGTGCCGCGCTGCACGAACGGTACTTTCGCGTACAGCGCACGTTCGCCGGCACGAGGATCGTCCACCACGCCGCTCTGGCGATCAAACAGCATGGTCTGCCGCCGGGGCAGCGCGTAGGGGGGCCATTGCGGCATTCCGCGATGATTGGGGTCGCCGTTGCGCGCGAAGGCGATCAGTGCGTCGCTCATTGTCGCCGCCAGCGTATGCGCGTCCGCGCCGCCACCGGTGCGTGCGCCGGGCAGGCCGGCGTTGTCGAACACCAGCGGGATGTCGAGCGTGTGGAAGGCGCGCAGCCGGCCTTGCTCCACCGGTGAGCCCCAGTCCAGCTGGTAGGCCCAGGTGGGCGCGGCCCCGCTGGGCTGGCGCGCACGCGCTTCCAGCTCCTCCACTGCGCCGCGCCAGGAACGTCCTGCGGTAGTGGCCGCGAAGAACACCTCCGAAGGCGTGTAATGCGGGTACAGGCGCCGGTACTCGGCGATCACCGTCTGCGGCAGCAGATCCACGAACTGCTGGCGTTGCAGCTGTGCCGGCAGCGTCTCCCAGGTCAAGGTGAAGTTGGCCGGATCGTTGCCGAGGAAGGCACGGGTCTCGTCGCGCGTATTGCCGATGACCATCGGAATGCTGGCCGACTGCCGCGGCGCCTGCGGCCAGAACGGATGCACCGGGAGGGAGACTTCGTCCAGTACCGGCCCGAAGTACAGCGACGTGCTTTCCACCCGCGATGGATCGCGGGCACGGGTGGCTGCAAGCAGATCCGTGGCCGGGAGCCGCAGCAGGGCAGACAGGTCCTTTGCACCCACTGCCTCCATTGCGATGGCAGCGCGCTGCGCGGCGGCACGCGGGCCGGCCGCGGTGACCTGCTGCCCGCTCATCGTCCACGCGCGCTGGAACAGGCCGCGTGCCGCCGGCATCGCCATCAGCGTGGCGATCTTGGCGCCGCCCCCGGACTGGCCGAACACGGTGATGTTTCCAGCGTCACCGCCGAAGATCGCCGCGTGCTCGCGCACCCACTGCAGCGCCTGTACCAGGTCGAGCTGGCCGACATTCCCCGACGCGGCGTAGCGTGCGTCGCCAAGTGCGCCCAGGTACAGGTAACCGAAGGTGTTCAGCCGATGATTGAGGGTCACCACCACCACATCGCCGCGGCGGCACAGCGCACTGCCGTCGTACAGCGGATCGCTGCCGGAGCCGTTGTTGAACCCACCCCCGTGTATGTAGACCAGCACCGGGCGGCGGCCGCCATCCCCCAGTGCGGGGGTCCAGACGTTGAGGAACAGGCAGTCTTCGCTGCCGGGGCCTTCCGCGCCGCCCTGCGGTGCGGCCGCGCCATAGTCCAGTGCATCGGCGATCCCGTTCCATGCCGCTTCCCGGCGTGGTGGCTGGAAGCGATGGGTGCCGGTATCGGCGCCGTAGCGCACGCCGCGGAATACCAGCACGCCTTGTTCATGCTGGCCGCGCAGGCGCCCCCCGCGCACGCGGACGATCGGCAGGCGTTCGTCGCGTGCACCGGGCATCGCGGCTGCCGGCAGTGCCACCAGCGTGGCCGTGGCCAGCGCCCAGCGCGCGCTGTCGCGCAGGAAACGGCGGCGCTGCAGATCGTCGGGTGCTCTCGTCATCGGCTGCCCTCCGCATCCTTTCCTGCTGTCAGCCATGCCTGCGCCAGCGCTGGCCACTGCGACAGGGTGGAGCCGGGCTGCAGGCGCATGCCGAAGCCGTGGCCGCCATGGGCGAACACATGCAGTTCGTGCTCGACACCCGCCCTGGCCAGCGCCTGCGCCATCACCTCGCTGTTGTGCACGCTGACCACGCGATCGTCGTTGGCATGGATCAGCATCGTCGGCGGCATGTCCGCATGCACGTGCTCCTGCACCGAGTACTGCGTCGCCAATGCGGGGTCAGGGCGCTCGCCCAGCAATCGCCCGCGCGAACCACTGTGCGCATGCGCGCCCATGTCGATGACCGGGTAGACCAGCACCGCCCGTGCCGGGCGCGCGCTCAGCTGATCGATCGCATCGCGTGCGGGATAGACCGGCGCATCGAAGCCGGTGGCCAGCCGCGCAGCCACGTGGCCGCCGGCGGAAAAGCCCATGACCGCCACATTGTCCGCCTCCAGGCCGCGGCGCGCGGCCTGGTCGCGCACGACCCGCAGCGCACGCTGGGCATCGGCCAGCGCCGCCTGGCGGTCCCTGCCCGGCTGCGGCAGGCGGTAGCGAAGCACGAACAGGGTGAAGCCTGCCCGCTGCACCCAGTCCGGCACCAGCGCGCTGCCCTCCTTGTCGATTACCACCCGCTGGTAGCCGCCGCCCGGAATGACCAGCACCGCCTGCCCGTTCGGACGTGGCGGCGCGTGCACGATCATGTATGGCGCATCGATCCCGTCCACGAACCGGTCCGGATGGGCCGGATCGGGGCTGCGCTCAACCACCCGCGCCTTCCGCGCCGGAGCGCTCTGGCCAGGTACCTGGCCGTCCGGCCACAGCGGCAGGCGTTCGCCCGCCACCTCCCCGGCAAGCCGCTGGCCGTCGCGCAGCGGGACGTCGCTGGCACGTGCCGGGGCAAGCGTCAACAGAACGCACAGGAACAGCACAAGAGGGGGCAGACGCATGGCGGACCGGGCTCCAGCGAAGGGTGGGCAGCGTGCCGCAGGCGCCCCGGAAGCGGGTGTGATGCGCTGCGGCTTGCGTGATGACACCGGTTTACCATATACACCTCCTGCAGACGCTGTCGATGGGCAGTGCAACAACGCAGAGGGAGACCGTTCTTGAGCAACGAACACGGCACACAGGGGCAGAGGCCGGCGCCGGACGGTGCAGCCGCCATCGCCCGCGCCTTCACCGATGCACGCCGCGCAGGCAAGGCCCTGCCCGCGTTCCCCGGAGAGATCCCCGTCGATCTGGTGGCTGCCTACCACGTGCAGGACCAGGCCATTGGCCTGTGGAGCGATACAGTGGTCGGCTGGAAGGTGGGTTACATCGCTGCCGAGCGCCGCGACGGCTCCGGCGATGAGCGCCTGCTGGGGCCGATCTTCAAACGTCAGCTCTGGAATGATACCGGTGGAACAACCGACATCCCGGTCTTCGTCGGGGGCTTCGGCGCAGTCGAAGCAGAGTACGTGCTGGAGCTGTTGGAGGACGCGCCGGCCGGACAGCTGGACTGGTCCCCGGAACAGGCCGAAGCGCTGCCTGCGCGCCTCTATATCGGCGTGGAAGTGGCCAGCAGCCCGCTGGCCACCATCAACGAACTTGGTCCGCGCGTGGTGGTGTCCGACTTTGGCAACAACAACGGCCTGGTGCTGGGCCCGGAGATCGTCGACTGGACCGCACGCGACGAAAACTCGCTGCGTGCCGAGACACTGATCGAAGGTGAGGTGGTCGGCACCGGTGGCGCCACCCGCCTGCCCGGTGGCCTGCGCGCGGCCTATGCCTTTGCGCTGTCCCGTTCGGCCCTGCGTGGCCGGCCGCTGCGCAAGGGCGACCTGATCGCCACCGGCAATGCCACCGGCATCCACGATATCGAGGCAGGACAAACGGCGCTGGTGCGCTTTGCCGGCTTCGGTGACATTGCCTGCCGGGCCGTGCCCGCGGGATGACCGCGGGGCTGCCCTGGTGAACACGCGCGGGAGGGCGCAGATGATCACACGACGTAACTTCCTGGCCGGGGGCGCTGCTGCCCTGGCCACCCCGATGCTCGCCGCCTGTGGCCGCGGGCCGGGCGGCGATATGGCCGGTGGCGCGCTGTTGACCGCCACCGACGTGCATGTGGCCGACTACCCTACCGTCACCGCGGTGAAGTGGATCGGCGAAACGCTGCAGCGCGAAACCAACGGTCGCCTGCGCCTGCGCCAGTACCACTCCGGCCAGCTGGGCCGCGAATCCGAGGCGATCGACATGGCGCGCTTCGGTGCCATCGATATCACCCGCGTGTATGCCGGTGCGCTGAACAATGCCTTTCCGCTGACCCAGGCGCTGTGCCTGCCCTACGTGTTCACGTCGGTGGCGCACCAGCGTGCCGCGTTGGATGACGGCGTGGCCGAAGCCGTGCTGCGCGGCTTCCAGGGCCGCGGCCTGGTCGGCCTGGCGATCTACGATTCCGGTGCACGCTGCTTCTACAACACCAAGCACCCCATCGTTTCGCCCAAGGACCTGCACGGCCTGAAGCTGCGCGTCGCCTCATCGGACATCTTCATCCAGCTGATGCGCCTGCTCGGCGCCAACCCGACGCCGATGTCGCTGGGCGACACGTTCTCCGGGATGGAAACCCACATGATCGACGGCGCCGAGAACAACATGCGCAGCTTCCATTCCAGCCGCCACTTCGAAGCGGCGCACTACTGGTCGCAGAGCGACCATTCGTACGCGCCGGATGTGTTGCTGATGTCGCGTGCCAGTTTCGAACGCCTGTCGCCTGACGACCGCCAGCTGCTGCTGCAGATCGCGCGCGCGTCGGTGAAGGTGATGCGCGAGCAGTGGGATGCGTCGGAGGACGCCGCACGCCGCGCCGTGCTGGCCTATGGGGTGAAAGCCAACGAGGTGGACATGCCCGCCTTCCGCACCGCCGCCCAGCCGCTGCTGCAGCAGTACCTGCAGCAGCCGGAGATCGCCGCGCTGGTCGACCGCATCCGCGCCGCCTGAGGACACTGCCATGATCGAGACGACGACGCCCGCCACCGGGCCTGGCCAGCGCCTGCTGGACCGCATCGCCGACATCGCCATCTACGGCGCCGTTGCTGCCCTGCTGGGGCTGGTGGTGGTGCAGGGCTGGCAGGTGTTCGCGCGCTACGTGATCAACGATTCGCCCAGCTGGACTGAGCCGGTCACGCTGCTGCTGCTGGCCACGGCGATGAGCCTGGGTGCCGCCTGCGGTGTGCACACCAACCGCCACTTCGGCTTCTTCCTGCTGCATGCCTACCTGGGCCCCGGCCTGCGCCGTGCGGTGGACGTGCTGGTGCAGCTGGTGGTGGCGGTGCTGGGAGGCTTCATCGCCTTCTGGTCGGGTGATCTGCTGCTCGACGGCCTGGACATCAAGACCGCCGGCGCCGATCTGCCGCAGAGCATCAACTACCTGCCACTGGCGGTGGGCGGCGGGCTGATGCTGCTGTTCGCGCTGAACCGTGCGTGGAACGCGCTGCAGGCCCGCGCCACCGGCGCCGAAGACGCTGAAGGAGATCGTTGATCCATGGGTATCACCATCCTGTTCTCCGTGTTTGCCGTGCTGCTGCTGCTCGGCGTGCCGGTGGCCTACGCGCTGGCCGCTGCCGCGCTGGCCACCCTGCTCTACCTGGATATCCCCAGCATCGTGCTGGTGCAGCAGATCTCGGCCGGTACCGGCTCGGCCTCGCTGATCGCCATTCCGTTGTTCATCTTCGCGGGCGAGATCATGATGCGCGGCGGCATCTCCGAGCGCCTGATCGCCTTGGCCTCGTCGCTGGTGGGGCGCTTGCGCGGTGGCCTCGGCCAGGTCTCGATCCTGTCCTCGCTGTTCTTCGGCGGCGTGTCCGGCTCGGCCATTGCCGACGTTTCGGCGGTCGGCGGCACGATGATCCCGCAGATGGTCAAGCGCGGCTACGACCGCGATTTCGCCGTCAACGTCAGCATCACCGCCGCGCTGGTGGCGCTGCTGGTGCCGCCGTCGCACAACCTGATCCTGTTCTCGGCCGCTGCCGGTGGGGGCCTGTCCATCGCCGATCTGTTCGCCGCCGGCATTGTCCCCGCGCTGCTGATGACGTTGGCGCTGATGGTCACCGGCTATGCGGTGGCGCGCCGCCGCGGCTATGGCGTGGAGGTCTTTCCCGGCTGGCGCGCCGTGGCCCTGCGCATCGTCTCCGCCCTGCCCGGCCTGGGCCTGGTCGCGCTGATCTTCATCGGTATCCGTGCCGGCATCTTCACCGCAGTGGAAAGCGCAGCCATCGCCGTGGTCTACGCCTTGCTGGTGACCACCGTGCTGTACCGGCAACTGCGCTGGCGCGAGTTCTTCGACACCGTCATCCACGCGGCGCGCAGCACGGGCGTGATCCTGTTCGTGATCGCCACCGCCGCCGTGTTTGGCTGGCTGCTGGCCTACCTGCAGGTGCCCGCGGCCGCCGTCGAGTTCCTGCAGTCGTTCGCGCACAGCCAGTTCATGGTGCTGCTGATGATCGTGGTGATGCTGCTGCTGCTGGGCACCTTCATGGACCTGGCGCCGATGATCCTGATCTGCACGCCGATCTTCCTGCCGGTGGCCCGCGCCTACGGCATCGATCCGATCCACTTCGGCCTGGTGCTGGTGCTCACCGGTGGCCTGGGTCTGGTCACGCCCCCGGTGGGCTCGGTGCTGTTCATCGGCACGGCCATCGGCAAGATCAGCGTGGGCCAGAGCATGCGCACGATCTGGCCGTTCTGGTTCGCCGCGCTCGCCGTGCTGCTGGTCGTGGCCTTCTTCCCCTCACTGTCGTTGTGGCTGCCCGCCGCGCTGCGCGGCTGAGCCACAAGGAGACTGCCATGCGTGCACTGTGTATCGCCGCCACCATCACTCTGCTCGTGCTGTTGCTGCCGGCACGGCCTGCACCCGCGGCGGAGCCCGCGCGCGCCCCGGCGCAGTGGGCGCGGGGGCTGGAACACCAGCGCCAGGCGGACCGGGGCGATGGCACGTTCCTCAATCCGGTGCTGGCCGGTGACCATCCGGATCCCTCGGTGCTCAAGGACGGGGACGATTACTACCTCACGCTGTCGTCGTTCGACGCCTACCCCGGGCTCCCGATCTGGCACTCGCGCGACCTGGTGAACTGGCAGCCGCTGGGACATGCGGTCACCCGCAACGTGGGGGCGATCTGGGCGCCGGACATCGTCAAGCATCGGGGGCGCTACTTCATCTACTTCCCGGCCCGCACCGGCGAGCGCCGCAGCAACTTCGTGGTCTGGGCCGATGACATCAAGGGCCCGTGGAGCGCGCCGATCGACATCGGCCTGGGTGGCTACATCGATCCCGGCCATGCAGTGGGTGAAGACGGCAAGCGCTACCTGTTCCTCAGTGGCGGTGATTACGTGCAGCTGGCCGACGACGGGTTGAGCGTGGTCGGCACGCCGAAACACGTCTATGACGGCTGGCGCTACCCGCAGGACTGGGACGTTGAGGCCTACGCGCAAGAAGGCCCGAAGATCCACGTCCGCGACGGCTGGTACTACATGACCACGGCAGTGGGCGGCACCGCCGGTCCGCCGACCGGGCACATGGTGATCACCGCGCGCTCGCGTTCGATCCACGGACCATGGGAGAACGCGCCCAACAACCCGATCACGCGCACGCAGTCGGCGGCCGAGCCCTGGTGGTCACGCGGCCACGCGACGGTGATCGAAGGGACCGATGGACGCTGGTGGATGATGTACCACGGGTACGAGAACGGCTTCTGGACGCTGGGTCGGCAGGCCCTGCTCGAACCGATCGAATGGACCGCTGACGGCTGGTTCCGGGCCACGGGCGGAGACCTTGGTCAGCCACTGCGCAAGCCGGCCGGACAGGCGCTGTCGCCGCATGGCATGGCGCTGTCGGATGATTTCCGCGGCAGCACGCTTGGCCCGCAGTGGGCGTTCTTCAACCCGGCGCAGGATGAGTACCGCCGGCTGGGTTTCAGTGGCAACGGCCTTGTCCTGCAGGGCAAGGGCAGCACGCCGCGCGACGCCTCGCCGCTGACCACCATCGCCGGCGACCGGGCCTATCAGTTCGAGGTGGAGATGGAGATCGCCCCCGGTGCCGTGGGCGGCGCGCTGCTGTTCTACAGCGACCGGCTGTACGCGGGCGTGGGCAGCAACGGCGAGTCGTTCATCATGCATCGCTACGGCGAGGAGCGCCCTGCCCGACCGGCCCCGGGCCGCGGCGGCCGGCTGTGGTTGCGGGTGACCAACAACCGCCACATCGTCACCTTCCACTCCAGCACCGACGGGCACACTTGGCAGAAGTATCCGGTTCAGATGGAAGTGTCCGGTTACCATCACAATGTCGCGGGCAGGTTCCTGGCGTTGAAGCCGGCGCTGTATGCGGCCGGCGACGGTGCGGTAACCTTCCGCAACTTCCGCTACCGCGCGCTGGACTGAGCGCGGAGCCGGAATCCCCAGACTTACCGGGTTCAAAACATGTCAGTGCGCAACAAGAACGATGCCGCTACGCCGGCATTGGCGAAGGGCAAGGCAGCCACCATCAACGACATCGCGCGACTGTCGGGTGTATCCAAGAAAACGGTTTCAAGAATCATCAACAACTCGCCACTGGTGCGCAAGGACACGCGCGACAAGGTGGAAGCGTTGATGCGTGAAGTGGGCTACACGCCCGATCCACTGGCCCGCGGGCTGGCGTTCCGCCGCTCCTTCCTGATCGGCATGGTCTACGACAACCCCACCGCGCAGTACATCGTGGACATGCAGTACGGCGCGCTGGATGCATTGCGTGGATCCAGTTTCGAGCTGGTGGTGCATCCCTGTGACAGCCGCAGCCCCGGCTACATCGAAGGCGTGCGTCGCTTCGTGCAGCAGCAGAAGCTGCACGGCGTCATCCTAGTGCCGCGTGCCTCGGAAGACCAGGCGCTGGCGGACATGCTCGATGAGATCGGCTGCCGGTTTACCCGCGTGGCAGCGCTGCCGCTGGACGAAAGCTCGCAGATGGTGGTTACCCATGACCGCGATGGTGCGGCCGAAGCCGCCGACTACCTGCTCTCGCTCGGCCACCGTGACATTGCCCTGGTGACCGGTCCCAGCGCCTACCGTTCGGCCCATGAACGTACCGCCGGCTTCATCGACGCACTGTCGCAACGCGGTATCGAGCTGCCGAAGGACCGCATCATCGAGGCCGGCTACACCTTCGAATCCGGTGTCGCCGCTGCCGAGAAACTGCTGCTGGGCAAGCGCCGCCCGACCGCCATCTTCACCGGCAACGATGAAATGGCCGCCGGTATCTACAAGGTGGCGCTGCGCGCGGGCATCAACATTCCGCGCCAGCTGTCCATTGTCGGCTATGACGACAGCCCGCTTGCCTCGCGCCTGTGGCCCTCGCTGACCTCGGTGCGCCGGCACACGCGCGATACCGGACGCACCGCCGCGGCGATGCTGATCCAGCCCGAAGGCCAGGCCGCGCTGCCCATTGCCAGCGTGCGGCCGCACCTGATCGTCCGCGATTCCTGCCAGCCGCCGGAGGATTGATCCCCAAGGATCAATCCTGCAGGTCACGACCTCTGGTCGTGACACGCCCCTGCCCCATCCACCCGATCCACCGCGCCCTGCCCGGGCCATCCCGGCATCGTGCGACGCAAAATGACACCGGTTTCCTGTCTGGCTAGAATCGACCGTGAACCGCGCCGGGGCCGACCCGTCGGCCCGCCCCCCGCTCTGGAGACGCCATGTACAGCAAGACCCATTACGCCACCCATCCCGATGCCATCCACGGTGCCAGCAACGACCAGCTGCGTGACCTGTACCTGCTCGATGGCCTGTTCAACGCCGGTGCGGTGACCCTCAAGTACACCCACTACGAGCGCTTCGTGATTGGTGGCGCCGCCCCGGTGGACGCACCGCTTGCGCTGCCGACCCAGACCGAACCCGCTTCGGCCGCAGGCCACCCGTTCCTGGAGCGCCGGGAACTGGGCGTGATCAACGTCGGCAGCGGCACTGGTACGGTCACCGTGGATGGCACCGGCTACACGCTGGGTCCGAAGGACGGTCTGTACGTGGCCATGGGCAGCAAGGAGGTCGTGTTCGCCTCGCAGGACGCCGCCAACCCCGCCCAGTTCTATCTGGCCTCGACCCCGGCCCATGCCCGCTTCGAAACCAGGCAGCTGTCCATCAAGGACGCCGTTGCACTGGACCGCGGCGCGCTGGAAACCAGCAACGAGCGCACCATCTACCAGTACATCGTGCCGGCCACCTGCCAGTCCTCGCAGCTGCTGCTGGGCCTGACCGTGCTCAAGCCGGGCAGCGTGTGGAACACCATGCCGCCGCACCTGCACGACCGTCGCAGCGAGGTCTACTTCTACTTCGACCTGGGTGACAGCGACCGCGTCTACCACTTCATGGGCGAGCCGGCCGCGCAGCGTCACATCGTGATCCAGAACAACGAAGCGGTAGTGTCGCCGCCGTGGTCGATCCACATGGGCGCCGGCACCAGCAACTACGCCTTCATCTGGGCGATGGGTGGCGAGAACCTGGACTACACCGACATGCACGTGCTGGACATCTGCCAGCTCAAGTAAGCCCGCCTGGCCGCCGCGCACCGTGTGCCGGCCGTCGACACCGCTCGTCTCTATCAAGGAACGCATACGCAATGGCTAATCCCTTCAGCCTGGAAGGCAAGGTCGCTCTGGTAACCGGTGGCAATACCGGTCTGGGCCAGGGCATCGCCGTGGCACTGGCCGCCGCTGGTGCCGACGTCGCCGTGGCCGGCATCGCCCCGCCCACCGATACCATCGAAAAGATCACCGCGCTGGGCCGCCGCTGCCTGGCCATCGAAGCCAACCTGATCAGCATCGAGCCGGTGGCGCGCGTGGTCCGCGAGACCATCGAAGGCCTGGGCGGGTTGGACATCCTGGTCAACAACGCCGGCCTGATCCGCCGCGCCGATGCGGTGGACTTCAGCGAGCAGGACTGGGACGACGTGATGAACGTCAATCTCAAGTCCGCGTTCTTCATTTCGCAGGCCGCCGGCCGCCACTTCATCGAACAGGGCCACGGCAAGATCATCAACATCGCTTCGATGCTGTCCTTCCAGGGCGGTATCCGCGTGCCGTCGTACACCGCCAGCAAGAGCGGCATCGCCGGCATCACCCGGCTGCTGGCCAACGAGTGGGCGGGCAAGGGCATCAACATCAATGCCATCGCCCCGGGCTACATGGCGACCGACAACACCGCCCAGCTGCGCGCCGACGAAGCGCGCAACAAGGCGATCCTGGAGCGCATCCCGGCCGGTCGCTGGGGCACGCCGGATGACCTGGCCGGTGCGGCGGTGTTCCTGGCCTCGTCGGCGTCGGATTACATCAACGGCGCCGTGCTGCCGGTCGATGGTGGCTGGCTGGCGCGCTGACGCGTGATCCGCGGTAGTGCCGGCCGCTGGCCGGCGTCCTGGCAATGCTTCCGCCGTTCATGAGGTTGCCGGGCAGCGGCCGGCACTACCGGAGACCGGACATGCGCACCCTGTTGCCTTTGTTGTTGCTGCTGTCGTGCACCACCGCGCAGGCGGCGCCCGTGCGGGTCTTCATTGCCGGTGACTCCACTGCGGCCGCATACGGCCCCGAGCGCGCGCCGCAGGCCGGCTGGGGCCAGGCGCTGCAGAGCTACCTGGACCCGGCGCGCTTGGAGGTGCACAACCACGCCAAGGGCGGGCGCAGCACGCGCAGTTTCATCGAGGAAGGGCGCCTGGAGGCCATCGCCGCCGAGCTGCGCCAAGGCGACGTGCTGCTGATCCAGTTCGGCCACAACGATGCGAAGTTCGAAGACCGCACGCGCTACACCGATCCGGACAGCGACTACCCACGCCTGCTGATGCGTTACGTACAGGTGGCCCGCGCAAAGGGCGCCACGCCGGTGCTGGTCACGCCGGTGGCGCGGCTGCTGTACGACTTCGGTTCACTGCTGGATACGCATGGCCGCTACACGCAGTCGATGAAGGCGTTGGCCGCGCGCGAGCAGATTGCGCTGATTGATCTGAATGACCGCAGCATGCGCTGGGTCCGCGCGCTGGGTGAGGAGGGCGCGCGACCCTACTTCCTGTTCGTGCCCGAACAGAACAAGGCCGACGGCACCCATTTCAGCGTGGCCGGCGCACATGCGGTGGCCTGCCTGGTATTGCGCGAGGCGGTGCCGCTGCTACCCGCGCTGCAGCCGGCGCTGGTGCGGGATATCGACTGCGACGTGGTGGCGGAAGGGCAGGGTAGCGACCCAGCCCTGCCCTCGCAGGTGGTGCACGAAGACAGTGTTGTGCGCACGCAAGCAGGCCCGCACGGCGGTGCCGGCCCGACCACGGCGTATCCGTTCTTCGCCGATGCCGAAGGGCTGCCGTTCGTGCTGCGCAAGCGTGTGCTGCACAAAGGCGCGGGCATCGGCCTGCATCCGCAGCACAAGGACGAGATCTATTACATCGTCAGTGGGCAGGGCAGTTATGTGCTGGATGGCAGGCAGTACGACGTGCACGCCGGGCACGCGCTGCTGACCCGCAAGGGCAGCCACCATGCGCTGCAGCAGGTGGGTGAGGAGGATCTGGTGGTGCTGCTGGTGTACCCGCGCTGATTGAAACGTAGCCGAGCATGGGCTCGGCTTTACAGAACAGCGCCGGCGTGCATGGTCATCGTCGTTCGACAGGCTCCGGGCCGAAGTGCTTCAGCCCCAACCTGGCCAGGTCTTCCGGTCGCTCGAAATAGGCTTCGTCGAAGGCGTGCAGCGCCTCCTGCTCCTGTTCGGTCATCGCGCCGTACAGGTCGGTCAGTTGCTTGACCGCCGGGTCATCTTCCAGCCGGTCGACCAGCCCGCGCATGCCGGCCAGGATCGCGTGGGTCTTCGCCGCGCCCATCGCCTGCAGCGCACGTAACGCCAGCTGGCAGGTCGGGTCGCCCCAGTTGCACAGGAACTGCATGAAGCCGCCGTTGTTGATGTCGGCCTCCATGCGCCACAGCGCCACCAGCTGCTGGTCTTCGTCGGACAGCGCATCACACGTCGCCGCCGTCCGCCCAGCCTTCACCCGTGCCGGCCTGGAACACGTGATCGTCAGCCTGCACGTCACCGGCAGGCAGGTGCGCCTGGTCGGCCAGTGCCGCGTAGATTGGGGTGAAGTCCGGCGACGTCGCCTGCATCAGCTGTTCAAAGCTGTCGATGACGAAGTAGGTCTTCTGGAAGGTGTCGATGCGGTACTTCGTTCGCATGATCCGCTGCAGGTCGAAACCGATGCGGTTGGGTGCGGCCGATTCCAGCGAGTACAGCGACTCGCCCTTGGACGACACGATGCCGGCACCGTAGATGCGCAGGCCGTCGGGCGTGTCGATCAGGCCGAACTCCACCGTGTACCAGTACAGGCGGGTGAGGTTCTGCAGCGCGTCCGGGCCGATCGCGTGGGCTTTGACGCCGCCACGGCCATAGGCCTCCATGTAGTCGGCGAACACCGGGTTCATCAGCAGCGGCACGTGGCCGAACAGGTCGTGGAACAGGTCCGGCTCGGCGATGTAGTCGATCTGGTCCGGGCGACGGATCCACCAGGTCACGGGAAAGCGGCGGTTGGCCAGGTGGTCGAAGAAATCCAGTTCCGGCAGCAGGCCTTCGACGCCGACCAGGGTCCAGCCGGTGGCCGCGCCCAGCACTTCGTTGAGCTGGTCGAAGCGCGGAATCATGTGCGCGTTCATGCCCATCTCGTCCTGCGCGTCCAGGAATTCCTGGCAGGCACGGCCGACCAGCAGCTCGCGCTGGCGCTGGTACAGCGTGCTCCAGGTGGCGTGGTCGTCGGCGCTGTAGGTGTCCCACGGCTGCTCGACGAGCGCGGTGGTGTACACCGGCACGTAGCCCTTGTCGGTCTGCTGGTGTTCGACGCGGCGGGGCTGGGCGAGGTCCATGGGCACTCCTGGATGGGATACCCACGATGCTAGGGCAGGGTGCGCGCAACAGGGTTGCAAAAGTTGCGCCGATTGGCCTTGTTGGCGCAATATCCTTGCGTACTCACCATGTTGCGGGGCAACAATGGCCGGAGAAGTCCAGTTCGATCGCACGGATATACGCCTGCTGGCTGAAATCCAGCGGGATGGGCGCGCCACCAACGCCGAGCTGGCGACGCGGGTGAACCTCTCACCCTCGGCCTGCCTGCGCCGCCTGCAGCGGCTGGAAAGCGAGGGCGTGATCGTCGGCTATGGCGCGCGGCTGGAGCCACGGCAGCTGCGGCTGGGCCTGCAGGCCTTCGTGCGCGTGCAGCTGGAAAAGCACGACCAGGCCGCGATCGGCCACTTCGTGGACAGCGTGCAGGGCTGGGATGAAGTGGTGGCCTGCCATGCACTGACCGGCGACATGGACTATCTGCTGCACGTCTACGTGCGCGACCTGGAGCACTTCTCGCACTTCCTGCTGGACCGGCTGCTCAATGCCGGTGGCGTGGCCGATGCCAATTCCAGCTTCGTGCTGCGCACGGTCAAGGGATTCCAGGCATTGCCGCTTTCACAGCTGGAATAAGCGCCGCCGCGATTTGACGCAGCCGGGCGGGTAGCTGAGCATCACCGCCCTGCGCCCGCCGCAGCGTACCTTTCCGGTTCCACGCATGTCCGAACTCCAGCACCCGGTGCTTACCACCACCTTCCTGCCGCTGCAGCGCAAGTCGCTGGCGCGCTTCATCGCCCATGGCACGCCGCCGCAGACCGCGCTGGAACAGGCCGGGTTGATGGCTGCGCAGCTGTGCCGCGCGCGCCTGCACACACCAGCGGAAATCGAGCGCCTGCTGCACGAAGCCTGCGCGCTGTTCGCCAGCCATGACGGCGCGGCCGCGCAGCTTGCCGGCGCCGGCGGCGGTGGCCAGCCGGAACTCGATGCCTGGCTGGCCGCGCTGGCCGCCCATGGCGTGCTGCTGGCACCGGCGGAGATCCTGCAGGACTTCATCGTGCAGTCGCCCAGCGAGTACCCCGGCCTGGCCCTGCAGCAGGCCTGCCAGGAAACCCTGGCCGAACACGAGATCCGCTTCCCGCCCGCCTTCGCCAGCGACGATGAGGACGACGACCAGGACGAGGCAGTTGCCAGCGACGCGCGTGCGGTCGAACACCATGGCCTGTACACCTCCGAGCAGGCCCGCGTGCTGCGCGCCATCGCCGCCAACCCCGATGAGCTGATCGACCTCGATGGCTATGCCGGCACCGGCAAGGGCCACCTGGTGCTGGCGCTGATGGAGGCGCGGCCCGGCCGCTACACCTACGTGGCGCCCTCGCGTGGGCAGGTGGAAGCCTTCCGCAGCCGCGTGCCGGCCAGCACCGCGGTGCGCCTGCTGACCCAGATCGAGTTCGCCAACCGCGTGGCGCAGCATGCCGCGCGCAGCGGCCACACCGGGGGCTTCGTTGCCAGCTACCGGCGCAGCACCCGCACGCCGCGCGAGATTGCCGGCCGCATCGGCCTGCAGGGCATCGGTGGGCGCAGCCCGGAGCAGGTGCTGCTGACTGCGTTCGAGGCCATCAACCGTTGGTGCGCGTCGTCGGCACCGGGCTTGGCGTTCCAGCATTTCGACCGTTCGGTGCCCGCCGCGATGCTCGACGTGTCGCCGTACATGGCGGCCGCCGAGCACGTCTGGCGCTGCATGTTCGACGCCGACCTGCAGCGGGGCACGCTGCTGAGCCTCAGCCCGGCGCACATCGGCAAGTGGCTGGCACTGCGCGGCGTTACCCCGCCGCTGGACATGGGCATGCTGCTGGTGGACGAGGCGCATGACCTGAGCCCGTCGTGGAAGCAGTTGCTGGCCGGCCATGCGCCTGGCGTGGTCAGCCTGGGTGATCCGCACCAGTGCCTGACCGGTACGGTGCCGCGCTGGGCCGCGTCGAAGGTGCTGGAAATGCACCAGTCGGTGCGCCAGGGCAACCAGGTCGAGGGCCTGGTCAACCAGACCCTGGCACTGGATGGACTGGGGCAGGACAGTGGGCCGTTCGTCGGTGCCGCCGACCGCGCCACCGCTGTGCTGCATTACCGCCACTGGGCGCAGGTGCCGAGCGAGGGCCTGCGCATCCATGGCAGCGTCGCCGATCTGGCCCTGGATGCGGCGCAGCTGCACGCGCTCGGGCTGCGGCCCTATCTGCATCCGGCATCGCTGCGCGCGCTGCGCAGCGTGCTGCAGCGGCCGCTGGATGCGTGGCGCCGGCGCCGCGACAGCGCCTCGGACCCGGCACAGGAGCGCTTCCTGGCCACGCAGGCCGACGAAGGGCAGGGCGCGCTGGTCGAACTGTTTGCGTCTGCCGATCGGGTGCAGTCACTGCTGCAGGCGCTCGACGACCAGGACACGCCTGCTGAAGGGCGGGTGGCGCTGTGCCTGGCCGAACACGCGAAGAACCTGCAGTTCGACGTGGTCTCGCTGTCACCCGGTTGCTTCCGTGCGGGGCAGGGCGGGCGCATCTGGCACAACCCGGTGCGCGCGGTCTATCTGGCACTCACCCGTGCGCGACGCCAGCTGCATGTGCCGGCCGATGGCATGGAACAGCTGCAGCACACGGCGACACTGCAGGAGCAGGCCCGTCAGGCGCGCAGGCGCGAGCGGCAGCAGGCCAGCGGTTACCGGCCTGCGCGCTAGAACGCGCGCGCCGCTGTCTGGCAGCGACACGCTGGCTCAGGTCAGCACTTGTCCTTGCGGCCCATCAGCTTGCCCAGGCGCGAGGCTTCCTCGCACTTCGGCGCGGCCACGGGTGCCGGTGCGGCGGCCGCGGCGCGTGCACGCTGCAGCTGCTGGATCTTGGCGCGGATCTGTGGCATCGCGGCCATTGCGGCCTTTTCGCCCTCCAGGATCGCGGTGCCACGCTGGCTGAAATCGGCGGCGCCGATGTCCAGCACCTTCGGGCGGATGACGATGTCGGCGCGTGCCAGTTCCTGCTCGCCGAGGCGCTGGCCCATGATCGAGATGGACTGGCTGACGATGCCCAGCATGTCGGTCGGTGCCTTGCCGCTGGCCTTGCTGGAAATGTCCACGGCGATCACGAAGTCGGCGCCGAGCTGGCGTGCGGCATCCACCGGCACCGGGCTGACCACACCGCCATCGATGTAGTTGCGACCGCCGATCTTCACCGGCTCGAACACACCGGGAATGCTGCTCGACGCGCGCACCGCCTGGCCGACGTTGCCGCGCACGAAGATCGCCCGCTCGCCGGTTTCCAACTGGGTGGCGACGGCGGCGAACGGCTTCTTCAGGCGTTCGGCCGGACGGTTGGCGACCTGTTCGTTGACGTAGTCCTGCAGCTTCTGGCCCTGCACCAGGCCACCGGAGAACAGGCGCACGTCGCGGATGCTGGCTTCATCCAGCGCCACCGCCTTGCTCTGCATCTGGAACGCGTCCATGCCGCTGGCATACAGCGCGCCGACCACGCTGCCGGCACTGGTGCCGGACACCACCGCGGGCTCGAAGCCATTGGCTTCCAGCATCTTGATCACGCCGATGTGGGCGAAGCCTTTGGCCGCGCCACCGCCGAGCGCGATACCGATCTTCACCGGCTTGGCCTGCGGCACCACGGTGGGGGCCGGCGGCGGCGTGGGGCGGACCGGATCACCGCCGCAGCCGGCCAGCAGGCCGATCAGGGCGACGGACAGCAGCATGCGGGGGCGGAACAGGCTCATCGGCAGTGCGCTCGCGGCGCCGGGCTCGGGAAAGGGCGCCAGCATACCGAAGCCGTGGCGGGGCGGGCAGGGTGGGAATCCTCGCCCATTCAGGAAAGAGGTACGGTAGGTGCCGACCTTGGTCGGCACGCGCAGATTCCAGTGCCGACCAAGGTCGGCACCTACCAAACGAGTGGGTCAGAACCGGTTGTCGCCGTCCAGCATCCGGCCAAGACCTCCCAGCACCGAACCTTCGCCGCGGCTCTGGCCACCGCCCTGCGGTGCGGCCATCCACATGCGGCCAGCCAGGCGCGAGAACGGCAGCGACTGCAGCCAGACCTTGCCTGGACCGGTCAGCGTGGCCAGGAACACGCCCTCGCCTCCGAACAGCATGCTCTTGATGCCGGTGACCCGGCGTACGTCCATGTCCACCGTGGGGTGATACGCCACCACGCAGCCGGTATCCACGTCCAGGCGTTCACCGGCAGCCAGCTCGCGCTCGACCACGCAGCCACCGGCGTGGATGAACACCCAGCCGTCGCCCTCCAGCTTCTGCATGATGAAGCCCTCGCCGCCAAACAGGCCGGTCATGATCTTGCGCTGGAACTGCACGCCGATCTGCACGCCGCGCGCGCCGGCCAGGAAGCTGTCCTTCTGGCAGATCAGGCGGCCGCCGTGCTGGTCCAGTTTCATCGCCAGCACCGTGCCCGGGTAGGGCGCGGCGAAGGCGACCTTGCCCTTGCCGTGCCCGCTCTGCGTGTAGACGGTGGCGAACAGGCTCTCGCCGGTCAGCACGCGCTTGCCTGCGGCCATCACCTTGCCCATGAAGCCGCCGCCCTGGTCGCCGTTGGCGGCGCCGAACACCGTGTCCATCTGCACCGTAGCGTCCTTGAACATCAGCGCGCCGGCCTCGGCGATGGCGCTCTCGCCGGGGTCGAGCTCGATCTCCACGAACTGCATTTCATGGCCGACGATGCGGAATTCGATGTCGTCGGCGCGACCGCTGGCGCCTGCCGGCACCGGCGGCGGGGTATTGGGCATGCCCGGGGCCGGCGCCTGCAGCCCGGCCACCTCGGCGATCGGCGTCCACCCGCTCATGCCCTGGCACCAGGCCAGGGCGCGTGGATTGGCCTGCGCGTAGCGGCGCGCGGCCTCGTCATCAAGCGGGCCGACGCGCTCGGCCTGGGCGGAGGCATGGAAGTACCACTGGGTCATGGCGGCGGGTCCGTCGCGGTGGAAACCCCGAGTCTAGCGAGCCCCCGGGGGCGCCGGCGACGGGGCCATGAACGGCGGGCATTTGCGGCGTAGGTGCTGTATTGCAACAATTATCTGGTAGCGCCGTTTTACCACCCCTCCAAACACAGCCTACCGCCATGTCCCCGACCCGTACTTCCCGTGGCCGCCTTCCGGTCGCGCGCCCCCTCGTTGCCGCTCTTTCCGCCCTGCTGCCGCTGGTAGCAGCCGCCCAGGAAACCCCTGCCGCCAAGGATCCGGTTGCCCTCGATGCCTTGCAGGTGACCGCGCAGCGCCGCGTCGAGAACGCCAAGGACGTACCGGTCGCACTGAGCGCGATCCAGGGCGAGAAGCTGGATGTGCTCGGCTCGGCCGGCGATGACATCCGCTTCCTGGCCGCGCGCGTGCCCAGCCTCAACATCGAGTCGTCCTACGGCCGTGCCTTCCCGCGCTTCTACATCCGCGGTCTGGGCAACACCGATTTCGACCTCAATGCCTCGCAGCCGGTGTCGCTGGTGTACGACGACGTGGTGCAGGAAAGCCCGCTGCTGAAGGGCTTCCCGCTGTTCGACCTGGCCAACGTGGAAGTGCTGCGTGGCCCGCAGGGCACCCTGTTCGGCCGCAACACCCCGGCCGGCGTGGTCAAGTTCGATTCGGCACGCCCGTCGCAGGATGCCGATGGCTACATCCGCGTGGGATATGGCAGCTACAACAGCTGGAACGTGCAGGGTGCCTACGGCGGCCCGCTGACCGACCGCTGGTCGGCACGTGTCTCGGCCATCTACCAGCGCCGCGACGACTGGGTCGACAACACCCGCGTCGGAGCTCCCAACAGTGGCTTCGAAGGCTATGACGAATCCGCAGGCCGCGTGCAGTTCCTGTACGAAGGCGACGACTTCGAAGCGCTGTTCAACCTGCACAAGCGCAAGCTCAACGGCACCGCGCGCCTGTTCCGCGCCAACATCATCCAGAAGGGCGGCAATTCGCTGGTCGAGAACTTCGACCGCGACAAGGTGGCCAACGACGGCGTCAACTTCTCGGACCTGGACACCTGGGGCGGCAGCGCGCGCCTGCAGTGGAACCTCGGCTCGGTGACCCTGCACTCGATCACCGGCTACGAGACCGCCGAATCGCTCAACCGTGGCGACATCGACGGTGGCTACGGTGCAGCCTTCCTCGGTGCCGGCAATTACGGCCCGGGCCTGATTCCGTTCTCGTCGGAGTCTGCCGACGGCCTGCCGCACCACCGCCAGTGGACGCAGGAAGTGCGCATCGAGTCCAACGAATGGGGCCGCTTCGACTGGCAGGCCGGCGTCTTCTACTTCGATGAAGACGTGACCATCAACAACTTCAACTACGACTCGCTGACCCCGGGCAACCCGCAGACCGGCCACGTGGTGCAGAACCAGCGGAACAAGGCGTGGGCGGTGTTCGCTTCGGGCGACTTCGATGTCACCGACCGCTTCAAGCTGCGTGCCGGCGTGCGCTACACCCAGGACAAGAAGGACTTCAGCGCCAGCGTGCTGCAGGCCGTTCCGTTCGGCACCCCGGTCAGCGGCCCGTACCTGGCCAACACCGACGTCAACGACGTCAGCTGGGATGTCAGCGGCGTGTACAAGCTGACCGATGACATCAACGCCTACGCCCGTGTGGCCAAGGGCTTCCGCGCACCGTCGATCCAGGGCCGCCTGGCCTTCGCGCCGGGCCTGTCGCAGGCCGATTCGGAGAAGGTGATCTCGTATGAAGCCGGCATCAAGGCCGACCTGTTCGAGCGCCGCGCGCGCCTGGGACTGAGCGTGTTCCGCTACAACGTCGACGGCCAGCAGCTGATCGCCGTGGGCGGCAGCAACAACACCGCCACCCTGCTCAATGCCGACAAGACCATCGGCCAGGGCGTGGAGCTGGACCTGGAGGCCTACCTGGCCGACAACGTCCTGCTGACCTTCGGCAGCAGCTACAACGACACCGAGATCAAGGACAAGAACCTGGCGGTGGCGATCTGCGGCGGTGGCTGCACCATTACCGACCCGACCACGGTGATCAACGGCCAGACCTATGCGCTGGTCAACGGCAACCCGTTGCCGCAGGCACCGAAGTGGATCCACAACGCGACCCTGCGCGTGGGCTTCCCACTCAGCGACGGCAGCGAGCTGTACGCCTACACCGACTGGGCCTACCGCAGTGCGGTGAACTTCTTCATCTACGAGTCGCCGGAATTCCGCGGCCGTAGTTCGCTGGAAGGTGGCCTGCGCCTGGGCTACAACTGGGATTACGGCCAGTACGACGTGGCTGTGTTCGGCCGCAACCTGACCAACCAGACCCGCGTGGTCGGTGCGATCGACTTCAACAACCTGACCGGCTTCCTCAACGAGCCGCGTACCTGGGGCGTGGAGTTCACCGCGAAGTTCTGATGCGGTGGCTGCGTTGATGCAATGAAGAAGGGCCGGCGTAATGCCGGCCCTTCTGTTTCCTGCTTCATGTGGAGCCGAGCCTGCGCTCGGCTGCTCTGAGCCGAGCATGGCTCGGCTCTACAGAGGCATGGCTTACAACGCGCTCTGCGGGCGCACCTTCAGTACCGCGTTCTCGGTGGTGCAGTCGCGGCTGGAGTGCAGGCCGGCCTTGCGCGCGGCAGCGATCTCCTTGCGTGCGGCCAGCAGGTCCTTGTTGAACGCGGCGTTGTCGTGCAGGCGGGCCACGGCGGCGGCACCCATGAAGCGGCCTTCGAGGATGTCGCTCTGCCAGTGCACGTTGCACACCAGGCGGCTCTCGCCGTAGTTGCGGCCGCGGGCCTGGATGGCATCGGCGCGGTCCGGCACGATCTCCGACAGGATCAGTGCCCAGGCCCAGCCGATCGAGGTATGGCCGGACGGGTAGGAGCCATTCTTGCGCAGGCCTTCTTCATCCTTCGGCGAGCAGGTCGGCTCACCGTTGACCATGAACGGGCGCGGGCGCTGGTAGTGGTTCTTGGCCGCCTTGGTGGCGGCGCTGGCGTCGATCCGGCTGCGCTCCAGCAGTCGATACAGCGCCGGAGTCTTCACCGCATCGACGTCGATGTCGGCGGCGCAGGAGAAGTGGTTTGCACCTTCGGGGAAGCCGAGTTCCGCATCGATGCCGGCCTGGGCGAAGCGCGGGCTGCCACGCAGCGCGCGGGCTTCACGGCTGACCTGTTCGTCCAGGGCGAGGGCGGCCGAACCGGCCACCGGCGGCGCCGGCACCAGGTCCAGGCTGGCCGGGACCGCATCCTTGTCCAGATAGCCCACGGCCTTGGTGGTGATGTTGGCTTCGACGGCGGTCGGCTTGGCGGCGGTGGCGGCACAACCGGCCAGGGCCACGGCCACGGCAAGGCCGAGCAGCGGGCGGGCAGGGTGGGAAATCAGCGACATGGACGGGCTCCGGAGAAAAAACATCGCGCCATGATCGCAGTCCGTGTACGACACCGCAGTGGCCATCGGTCATACGGCCAGACCCGGCATGGTCATTGCCGCGATATGAAAAACGTCATCGAGTGGCGTCAGTCTCCTGAATCCGGGCGCAGCGCACGGACTTTCACGCCGCTGCACCGCGAGCATCGGCACAACGGCAAGCGCCAGGGCCGTCCAGTTCCAGCCGGGTCGGGGGGATCCGCAGACAGAGGGAGAGAAGCGATGCGCAGCACCGCAACAGGAAGTACCGTCCTGGCCCTGCTCCTCGGGCTTGCAGCAACGCCGGCGCAGGCCGCCGACGTGGTCGGCGTGGCCTTCGTGCATGGCACCGGCGCGCAGACCAACGCCACCCAGGACTACTGGCAGCCGGCCATCATCGACACCGTGCGCCAGGGCCTGCCGAACAGC
This sequence comes from Stenotrophomonas sp. SMYL89, assembly GCF_036319985.1. Classification (NCBI taxonomy): domain Bacteria; kingdom Pseudomonadati; phylum Pseudomonadota; class Gammaproteobacteria; order Lysobacterales; family Lysobacteraceae; genus Stenotrophomonas; species Stenotrophomonas sp. SMYL89. The sequence continues at coordinate 33,401 of NZ_JAWIRW010000024.1, forward strand.
AGCAACTACGTGGTCATCAACTGCGACTTCACCCAGTACATGTGGAAGCCGGAGGCCGCCGGCTGCCTGGCCAACCAGCTGACCCGCTTCATCGACAGCCGCGGCATCACCCAGCTGGTGGTGATCACCCATTCCAACGGCGGCAACGTGGTGCGCTGGATCCTGTCCAACCCGACCTACGACAGCCGCTACCCGAAGATCATCCGCACGGTGCGCAAGGTCACCGCGCTGGCGCCGTCCTCGGCCGGCACGCCGCTGGCCGATGCGGTGCTCAACGGCAACACCTTCGAAACCTCGCTGGGCTGGCTGCTGGGCTACAAGAACGACGCGGTGCGCCAGCAGCAGGTGGCGAGCATGGCCACCTACAACGCGCAGAACCTGTACGGCACCGCAGGCCGTCCCGCGCTGCCCAAGCCGTTCCGTGCGGTGGTCGGCAGCGACGTGGAATCGGCGGTGTGGGACAGCAACAGCTACTGCGGTGGCTACGCCGCCAATGTCGGCCTGGAGTTCACCCAGAACTGGCTGTCGTCCTGCTCCGATGGCTTCCTGGAGTGCAGCAGCCAGAAGGCCGCCGGCACCACCTGGTTCACCGACAAGCAGCGTACCCAGGGGGCAGAGCCGCTCAGCCACAACCAGAGTCGTCGCGAGTGCTTCGGCCTCGGCACGATCCTGCGCAACGACCTGACCCAGTGAGGGAGACGACCATGACGATCCATTCCACCCTGCTGGCCAGCGCGGTGCTGGCGGTGCTGTCCCTCTCCACAGCGCAGGCTGCGCAGCCGTTGAATGCCGCACGTGCCGGCGATCAGGTGCCCGCGGCGCTGGTTGCCGCGCCGTTGCCGGCCGATGAAAGCGAACACGCGCCGCTGTCCTTCGCTTGGGCGTTGGACCCGGCACAACCGCTGCAGGCGGCCACGCCGTATGCCTCTGTCAGCCGCAGCTACTGGCAGCAGGTCGATGGCGCGCAGCTGCAACGCGGCGTGGACCTGCCGCTGACCGCCGCCGATGCGGTGATCCAGCTGAGCCCGGCCGAAGGCGCGCGTGCAGTGCCGGCCAACACGTTGCAGGTGCGTGACCCGGCCGGCCGCAGCAGCGTGGCGCGCAGTGTCGACGCACGTGCGCTGCAGCAGGCCGGCATGCCGGTGAGCGATGGCAGCAGCATGCTGCGCACCGGCGCGACCAGTGCGGCCGGTGCGTACACGCTGCAGAGCGCGCAGGCACAGGGCCGCTACGTGGTGCAGGTGCTGGAGCCGAACAGCCCGCTGCGGCTGGAGGTGCAGGCCAACCAGGCGCAGGTGCTGGCCGGTGGCAACGTGCAGCTGCAGGCACGCCTGCTGGAAGACGGTGCCACCACCGCGCAGATGGCCTCGCGCCGCAGCAGCCTGGGCGGTGAAGCCCTGCTGGTCGCACCGGATGGACGCAGCTGGCCGCAGCGGTTGCTGCGCACCACCGATGGCTCCCTGCGTGCGCAGGTGCGGATTCCGGCTGATGTCGGCAACGTGCAGGGGCTGTGGGAGCTGCAGGTGTTCGCCCAGGCCGATGGTGTGTTGCGCGATGGCAAGGTGGCCTTCGCGGTGGCACGGCCGACCGCGCGCTTCAGTGGCCAGGCGGCGCCGGACCCGGCCAGCCGCCAGGTCGCACTGCCATTGCAGGTAGCCGCCGCTGGCCGCTACGAGGCGCGTGGCACGCTGTATGCCACCGGCCGCGATGGCCAGCTGAAGCCGGTCGCGCAGGCGCATGCGGCCGCGTGGTTCGATGGTCCGGGGCGTGGCCAGCTGGTGCTGCCGTTCGACCAGGCCGCGTTGCCGGCCGGCTTCGGCGCGCCGTACGAGCTGCGCGACCTGCAGCTGCAGGACCAGAGCCGGATGGCACCGATCGAATCGCGCGCGCTGGCGTTGAGGTTCTGAGGCTGGGTGCAGCGGGCCGGGATCCGGCCCGCTGCACCGGCATGGCGACGGAATGGCATCACATGGGGAATGGCATCACATGGGGAATGGCATCACATGGGGAATGGCATCACATGGGGAATGGCATCACATGGGGAATGGCATCACATGGGGAATGGCATCACAACGGGGTAGAGTCGACTGTTAGTCGACTGCCTTTCGCCTGAATCGCAAAGATCCCGCGCTGCGCGCGATAGTCGACTGACAGTCGACTCTACCGCCGCCGGTTTCCCGGGCCCATCGGTTTCCAAGCCGTTTCCCTCGAGGGCTCCGCCTCAGCCCGCGTAAGCGGTCAACCGGCCTTCCTGCTCGCACACGGTGATGGCGCCACCGAACACCGACGACAGCGGCTCGTTGCGCAGCAGTTCGGCGCGGGTGCCATCGGCCAGCACACGGCCATCGCGCAGCAGCACCACGCGTTCGATCTCGGGAATGATCTCTTCGATGTGGTGGGTCACCAGCACCAGGGTGATGCCCTGCTGGGCGAGCACCCGCATGGTCGCCACCAGCTGTTCGCGGGCGACCAGGTCCAGACCGGTGGAGGGCTCGTCCAGCAGCAGCGCCTGCGGCCGGTTGACCAGCGCGCGGGCGATCAGCACCCGGCGGGTCTCGCCGGCCGACAGCTCGGCATAGGCGCGCTCGCGCAGGGATAGGGCGCCGGTCATCGCCAGTGTCTCAGCGACGCGTGCACGCATGTCGGCAGTCACCTCGCGGAAGGCCGGCACCACGTAGCTGGCGAAGAAGCCGGACAGCACCGCCTGTTCCACGGTCAGCCCCGGCATGTCGGCCAGGTTGCTGCTGAGATCGCCGGTGACGATGCCCAGCTGCGAACGCAGCCGGTCCACCTGCCAGCGGTTCTGGCCCAGCACCTTCACGGCCACCGAGCCGTCGCTATGCGCCAGCGGGTACAGCTCGCGGGTGATCAGCTTGATGAAGGTCGATTTGCCGCAACCGTTGGGGCCGAGCAGGGCAGTATGCTGGCCCTGCGCGATGCGCAGGCTGAGCCCGTGCAGCACCTTCACCTGGCCGCGCACCACGGTGGCGCGGTCCAGTTCGATCAAGGGGGGCAGCTCCGCAACGGGCGGGGCGGCAGTCATGGTGCTGGCGCGTGGATCAAGGCTCGACAACTCAGGTCCCCAACTGTGAACGGTGCCACGGATGACGGTGGCAATCACCGCCGCAGGGATGCAGTTTGCAACGCAAGCGCCCATGATGTCTGCCATCCCCGCGTCGATACGGAGAGCCGCCATGCCCGATGCCCTGATGTCCCTGTTGACCGGTGGTGTGCTGGGCCTGGGCTGGTGGGCCATGCTGGCGGTGCTGCTGGTCTTCACCCAGGTGACCATCTTCTCGGTGACCCTGTACCTGCATCGCAGCCAGGCCCATCGCGGGGTCGATTTCCACCCGGCACTGGCCCACGTGTTCCGGTTCTGGCTCTGGCTCACCACGTCGATGATCACCCGCGAATGGGTAGCCATCCACCGCAAGCACCACGCCAAGGTGGAGACCGAGGACGATCCGCACAGTCCGGTCACCCGCGGCATCGGCAAGGTGTTCTGGCACGGCGTGGAGCTGTACCGGGAAGCGCGCGGCATGCGCGCGGACATCGAGCAGTACGGGCGTGGCACCCCGGATGATGCGATCGAGCGCCACCTGTACACCCCGCACGCCACGCTCGGCCCGGTGCTGCTGCTGGCGATCAACAGCGTGCTGTTCGGCCTGCCCGGCGTGGCCCTGTGGGCGATCCAGATGGCATGGATTCCATTCTGGGCGGCCGGCGTGGTCAACGGCCTCGGCCACTGGTGGGGCTACCGCAACTACGAATCGGCCGATACCTCCACCAACCTGACGCCGTGGGGGTTCTGGATCGGTGGCGAGGAACTGCACAACAACCATCATGCCTTCCCCAGTTCGGCGCGCTTCGCGATGCGGCGCTGGGAATTCGACATCGGCTGGAGTGCGATCCGCCTGCTGCAGGCGTTGCGCCTGGCCAAGGTGCTTCGCGTTGCACCGGCCATGGACGTACGCCCGAACATCACAGTGCCCGATGCCGAAACGCTGAAGGCGCTGCTCTCGCACCGCTTCCAGGCGATGACCGACTACCAGCGCAACGTGTTCATGCCGGCCCTGCGCGAGGAGGCCACCCACGCCGGGGCCAAGCTGCGTCGCCTGCTGCCGCGCCGGCTGCGCCGTGGCCTGGTCAATGATGGCCGCTGGTTGAAGCCGGACAGCCGCGCCCAGCTCAGCGAATGGGTGGCGCAACGGCCGCGCATCCGCACCCTGGTCGAGTACCGGGGGCGCCTGGCCGCGTTGCTGGAAGCGCGCGGCCACGATGCGGCCGAGCGCCTGCATCAGCTGCAGGCGTGGTGCCGCGAGGCCGAGGAAAGCGGTATCGCCGCGTTGCAGGCCTACGCCGCACGATTGAAGGGCTACAGCCTGGTGGGCGCGTGAGGACAGGGTACGGGCTTCTGCTGGTGGCGATGCTGCCGGGCGCGGCGCTGGCCCAGGTCACCGACACCGCCAGCTATCTGCAGCGGATGGACAGCGATGGCGACGGCAGGGTCAGCGAGGCCGAGTACGTGCAGTGGATGCTGTATGCCTTCGACCGCATGGACCGCAACGGCGATGGCGTGCTGGGCGCCGAGGAGCTGCCCGGCGGCAAGGGCAGGGCGATCAGCCGCGAGCAGCAGCGGCAGGTGATCGTGAAGCGCTTCCACACGCAGGATGCCAACGGCGACGGCTACCTGGATGCACGGGAGCTGGCGGCGCCGCCGCGCTGACTCTGCACCGTCGCCGGGCATGGCGCGGCGCTACCAGGTGCACCGGTCCCGGTAGCGCCGGGCCATGCCCGGCGTAGAATCACCGCATGCCTGAACTGCCCGAAGTCGAAACCACACGCCGCGGCCTGGCGCCGCACCTGCAGGGCCGTCGCGTGCATGGGGTGATCCTGCGCCGGGCCGATCTGCGCTGGCCGATTCCGCCGGAAGTGGCCGAGCTGCTGCCGGGGCAGCGCATCGAGGACATCCGCCGCCGCGCCAAGTACCTGCTGCTGGACACCGCCATCGGCAGCGCCGTGCTGCACCTGGGCATGTCCGGCAGCCTGCGCGTGCTGCCCGGCGACACCCAGCTGCGCGCGCACGACCATGTGGATATCAGCCTGGACAACGGCCGCCTGCTGCGCTTCAACGACCCGCGCCGCTTCGGCAGCCTGCTGTGGCAGCCGGCCGGCGAGATCCATCCGCTGCTGCAGGGGCTGGGCCCGGAGCCGCTGGACGATGCCTTCGACGGGGACTACCTGTTCGCCCGCAGCCGCGGCCGCAGCGCGCCGGTGAAGACCTTCCTGATGGACCAGGCGGTGGTGGTGGGCGTGGGCAACATCTACGCCGCCGAAAGCCTGTTCAAGGCTGGCATCAGTCCGCTGCGCGAGGCCGGGAAGATCTCGCGCGAGCGCTACCAGCGGCTGGCTGGCGCGGTGAAGGAGATCCTCGGCTACGCCATCACCCGTGGTGGCACCACCCTGCGCGACTTCATCAGCCCCGATGGCGCGCCGGGCTACTTCGAGCAGGAACTGCTGGTATACGGCCGCGATGGCCTGCCGTGCCCGAACTGCGGCCGCGCACTGAAGCACGCCACCATCGGCCAGCGCGCGAGCGTCTGGTGCAGCCACTGCCAGCGCTGAGCCGGACGGCCAGCGGCAGCTGAACGGGCAGGGCGCGTCTCCGCTGCCCGTTAACGTTTGTCTGCCTATGATGGCCGACCTTCCTTCTGTGCCTGACGCGCCTGCATGCAACGACGCGACTTCATCCGCAATGCCTCCCTCGCCCTGGCTGCATTCGGCCTGCCGTCCCTGCCCGCGTGCGCGGCCAGCAAGAGTGGCCAGATGGGCCTGCGCCGCCTCGGTCAGCCGCAGCCGTTCGACTTCGCCACCCTGAAAGGGCAGGCGCGGGCGCTGGCACAAGCGCCCTACAAGAGCCACAAGCGGGTGCTGCCGGGCCGCCTGGAAGGACTGGACTGGGACCAGTACCAGTCGATCGGCTATCGCCAGGACCACGCGCTGTGGGCCGACCAGCCGGGCAAGTTCCAGGCCAAGTTCTTCCACCTGGGCCTGTACTTCCATTCGCCGGTGCGCATGTTCGACGTGGTCGACGGCAAGGCGCAGGAGCTGGCCTATGACGGCGCGGCGTTCAACTACGGCAAGAGCGGCATCAAGGACGGCGAGCTGCCGGCCGATCTGGGCTTCGCCGGGTTCCGCCTGAACACCCGCAAGGACACCGACCGCGACTTCGCTGCGTTCCTTGGCGCCAGCTACTTCCGCGCCGTCGGCAAGGAAGGCCAGTACGGCCAGTCCGCGCGTGGCCTGGCGATCGATACCGGCATGGGCAAGCCGGAGGAATTCCCGGACTTCATCGCCTATTACCTGGAACAGCCGTCGGCCGATTCGGAAACGATCGTGGTCTATGGCCTGCTGGATTCGCCCAGCGTGGCCGGCGCCTACCGCTTCGCGATCACCAATGGCGATGTGCTGCTGATGGACATCGACAGCGCGCTGTACCCGCGCAAGGCGATCGAGCGCCTGGGCATCGCACCGTGCACCAGCATGTACCAGGTGGGCGAGAACGACCGCCGCATGGGCTGGGACTGGCGCCCGGAGATCCACGATACCGATGGCCTGTCGCTGTGGACCGGCGCCGGCGAGTGGATCTGGCGGCCGTTGCTGAACCCGCGCAACCTGCGCTTCAACATGTTCATGGACCGCAACCCGCGCGGCTTCGGCCTGCTGCAGCGTGACCGCAACTTCGACCACTACCAGGACGATGGCGTGTTCTACGAGAAGCGCCCGTGCCTGTGGGTGGAGCCGAAGGGCGAGTGGGGCGAAGGCTCGGTGCAGCTGGTGGAGATTCCCACCGTGGACGAGACCTTCGACAACATCGTGGCCTTCTGGAACCCGAAGGAAAAACCGCAGCCGGGCCAGGAGCTGCTGGTCGGCTACCGCCTGTATTGGGGCGCCGAGCCGCCGGCACGCCCGCCGCTGGCGCACTGCGTGGCCAGCCGCACCGGCCTGGGCGGCGTGGTCGGCAAGAAGCGCGAGTATTTCAGCTGGCGTTTCGCGGTGGACTTCGAAGGCGGCGAACTGGCCAGGCTGATCGACAAGGCCGAGGTCGAGGCGGTGGTGGAAGCCAGCCGTGGCCGGGTCGAGATCGTGTCGGCGCGCCCGCTGCGCGAGATCAACGGGTACCGCGCGATGTTCGACCTGGTGCCGCCGGAGGGCAGCACCGAGCAGATCGATATCCGCCTGTTCCTGCGCAGTGGCGGCAAGACCCTTACCGAGACCTGGCTGTACCAGTACACCCCGCCGCCGGCGGGTGCGCCGGAGCGCACGCTGTACTGAGTGGTTTGGGATTGCAGGGCTTGCAGCCCTGCACCTGCTTCAATCAAAAGCAACGTCAACAGCAGAAGCTGGTTTCCTGTGGGGACCCACCCCGCCTTCGACAGTTTTGCGCGATCTGTCGGAACAGCTCGTGGGGTCAGATCCGTTTTCCGAAGGAAAACGGATCTGACCCCGGAATTTCATTCGATATCTTACAGAGGTGTCGACCAAGGTCGACACCCACCAACAGCTGCGGGATTCTGTCAGAGGTGGGGCGGTGTCGGAGTGCGGGGTGTCAGCCGCATGGATGCGGCTGCCAAGCTTACAGGGACGTACTTGCAGCGTCCCCGCACTCCGACACCGTCCCGCCATCCCACGGAATGCCGCTTTGGCTTTGGCTGTTGCCGTTGCTGTTGCCTCTGCGGGTGCAGGGCGCAGCCCTGCCGAACACCCTCTACAGCGGCAGGGGCGCCTGCGCCGGGTCGATCCGCCCTTCACCGCGGGTGATCTTCTTGAACTCGGCACGGCTGACCGACACGTAGCGGTCGTTGCCACCGATCTCCACCTGCGGGCCATCCTTTACCGCGTGGCCATGTTCGTCCACGCGTACCGTCATCGTTGCCTTCTTGCCGCTGTGACAGATGGTCTTGATCTCCTGCATCTCGTCGGCCCAGGCCAGCAGGTACTGGCTGCCCTCGAACAGCTCGCCGCGGAAGTCGGTGCGCAGCCCGTAGCACAACACCGGAATGCGCAGCTGGTCGACCACCTCGCTCAGCTGCCAGACCTGGGCACGGGTGAGGAACTGCGCTTCGTCCACCAGCACGCAGCCCATCGGCCCGTGGGCGGCCAGGTCCTGCTCGACCCACTGCTGCAGGTCGGTGTCACGGTCGAACGCCATGCCCTCGGCGCGCAGGCCGATGCGCGAGGCGACCACGCCGGCGCCGGCACGATCATCCAGGCGCGGGGTCAGGATCGCCACCCGCATGCCGCGCTCGCGGTAGTTGTGCGCGCTCTGCAGCAGGGTGGTGGTCTTGCCGGCGTTCATCGCCGAATAGTAGAAATAGAGCTTGGCCATCGGCCAATTCTAGTCGCCCACCGCCTTGTCGTCGCGGACCGTGTCCGGCCGTCCTATCTCGACGCTGGGGGTCCGCGCGGGGCGCCAGTAGTTGTCCTGCAGGCACCAGTAGTCGGCGGCGCGCCAGTAGTCGTTGTCGTAGACGATGCTGCCCGGCGTCGCGATGCCCTGCTCGTTGCCGCGGCGGGGGACGACGATCAGGCCGGAGCTCACGTACCCGAGGCGGCTGCCGGTGATCTGCTGGCGGCCGTCCCTGAGGGCGCGCTCCATGCGAGGCTTGGCCACGCGGTCGCCATAGTCGGCATAGACCTGCTGGCCGCGCTCGATCGCCTGTGCCTGCTGCAATGCGTCCAGGCGTGCCCAATAGTGCTCCCGCAGCACCAGGAAGTCGTGATACATGCGCTCGGCGGCAAGGTCCATCCAGATGTAGGCCATCACCGGATCGGCCCGGGTACCGAGGCCCTCCTGGTACAGCCGCGCCACCATGGCCTGGGAGAATTTGTCGGCGTAGCGCGCCGAACGCTTGTAGTAGTCCAGCGCCCTGGCGGGCTGTCTGTCCCGTTCGGCCTGCTGGGCCATGCTGCGCCAGAACAGGTCCGGATGGGCATCAAAGAAGCCTCCGGTCAGGACGGTTGGCGGGATCTGCCGCGGGGCCTCCACCGGGCATTCCCTGGCGGTCACGCCAGCGGCCATCGACAGGCCCAGCAGCAGGCAGAAGAGTGGAGCGTGCTTCGCTTTCATATGATCGCCCTCCTGGCAATGACTATGGAAATACGAACGTCAGCGCCCCGCGCCTTCCACCGGGCTGAGTGGGCCGACCTCGACGCTGCGGCCGCGGAATTCCTGTTCCCAGATGCGGTCCTGCATGCACCAGTAAGCTGCAGGGTCCCAGTACGCATCCCGGTAGTAGTCATCGCCGCGGGTCGGCCAGCCGGCTTCCGGGCCGTCGGACAGTTCCACCTGCAGCATCGAGCTGACCCAGCCGGTACGGCTGCCGGTCATGCGGCTGCGGTCCACGCGCATGGCAGCCTCCATGCGCGGCTTGGCCGTGGCATCGCCGTAGGCCGCATACAGCGCCGGCCCTTCGGTGAGCACCCGTTGCCGCTGCGCGGCATCCAGGCGGTTCCAGTAGCGCTCGCGCTCCAGCAGCAGGTCGCGGTAGCCGCGTTCGGCGGCCAGGTCCATCCAGATGTAGGCCAGCACCGGATCAGGGGCGGTACCCGTGCCCTCCTGGTACATGCGCGCGACCAGCGACTGCGACAGCTTGTCGGCGTGCGCGGCTGCCCGCTTGAAGCGCACCAGCGCATGATCGGGCCGGCCCTGGCGCCACGACTGCAGGCCCAGCTCGCGCCAGTGCAGATCAGGATGAGCCTGCAGGAAGCCCTGGGTCATCAGCGCAGGCCGCAACGATGCGCCAGGATCGGGCGCGCAGTCCGCACTGCGGGCGGCCAACGGCGCCAGCAGCAACAGCAGGGTGCCCAGCAGGGCGGCAGAAGCGGTCGGGCGCATGCACCTGGCTCCAGTGCTCCGGTGGCGAATCAATAGCTTAGGAACGGTGTGCATGCAAGTCAGGTCCGCCCGCTGCGGCCCCGCTACAATCCCATTCCCATGCACGGTCTCAATCCCCCCCAAGCCGCCGCCGTCCTGCACATCGAAGGTCCGTTGCTGGTGCTCGCCGGCGCGGGCAGCGGCAAGACGCGCGTGATCGTGGAAAAGATCGCCCATCTGATCGGCAGCGGCCGCTATCCGGCACGCCGCATCGCCGCGATCACCTTCACCAACAAGTCGGCCAAGGAAATGCGCGAGCGTGTGGCCAAGCGCCTGCGCGAGCAGGATGCGGACGAGGTGACCATCTGCACCTTCCATGCGCTGGGCCTGAAGTTCCTGCAGATCGAGCATGCCGCTGTGGGCCTGAAGCGTGGTTTCTCGATCTTCGACGCCGACGATGCCGCCGCGCAGATCAAGGACCTGATGTACGGAGCCAAGCCCGACGACATCGAGGACATGAAGAACCTGGTGTCGCGCGCGAAGAACGCCGGCCTGTCGCCCGAGCAGGCGATGGCCGCCGCGCGCAGCAACCGCGAGAAGGAAGCGGCCAGCGTCTACGAGCGCTACCAGCTGCGCCTGACCGCGTTCAATGCGGTCGATTTCGATGACCTGATCCGTTTGCCGGTGCAGATCCTGGAAGAGAATCCGGAGATCGCGCTGGCCTGGCGTGAACGCATCGGCTACCTGCTGGTGGACGAATGCCAGGACACCAACGACGCGCAGTATCGCCTGCTCAAGCAGCTGGCCGGTGAGAAGGGCAACTTCACCTGCGTGGGCGATGACGATCAGTCGATCTACGCCTGGCGCGGCGCCAACCCGGAAAACCTGCAGCAGATGGGGCGCGACTACCCCACGCTGGAGATCATCAAGCTGGAGCAGAATTACCGCTGCTCCAACCGCGTGCTGCGCGCTGCCAACGCGCTGATCGCCAACAACCCGCATGAGCACCTGAAGAAGCTGTGGAGCGACCAGGCCGACGGCGAACGCATCCGTGTATGGGAATGCCGCAACAGCGAACACGAAGCGGAAAAGGTCGCCGCCGAGATCGCCTTCGTGGCCCAGTCGCGCAACGTGCCGTGGAGTGATTTCTGCATCCTGTTCCGCGGCAACTTCCAGTCGCGCCCGCTGGAAAAGGCGATGCAGCTGCTGCGCATCCCCTACCATCTGACCGGCGGCACCATGTTCCTGGAGCGCCAGGAAGTGAAGGACACGCTGGCCTGGCTGCGCCTGCTGGTGAACCCGGACGACGACACCGCGTTCATGCGCGCGGTGCAGTCGCCCAAGCGCGATGTGGGTGCCGGCACGCTGGCCAAGCTGGCCGAGCTGGCGCAGGAAAAGGACATGCCGATGGCGCAGGCCGCCGAGGCGATCGGCGCACTGCAGCAGCTGCCACCGCGCGCGGCCAACAGCCTGGCCCGCTTCACCGATATCCTGCGTGACCTGCGTGCGCAGATGCGCCAGGTGAGCTCCGGCGACATGATCCGCAAGGTCGCCAAGGAATCCGGCCTGCTCAGCGAACTGCGCCAGCAGGCCAAGGAAGAGGCCAGCTACCAGCGCCGCGCCAACAACATCGAGGAACTGGCGCAGTGGTTCGAGGGCGGCCCGCGCGGTGCCACCGCCGCTGACCTGGCCGGCCAGCTGGCGCTGCTGTCGCGCAGCGACAAGGACGAGGGCGGCAACCAGGTGCGCATGATGACCATGCACGCCTCCAAGGGCCTGGAGTTCCCGTATGTGTTCATCGTTGGCTGCGAGGACGGCGTGCTGCCGCACCAGGTGAGCCTGGACGAGGGCAACCTGCAGGAAGAACGTCGCCTGCTGTACGTGGGCATCACCCGCGCCAAGATCCAGCTGTGGATGAGCTACAGCAAGCTGACGCGCAAGTTCGGCGAGCATGTGCGGCTGAAGCCGAGCCGGTTCTTCGAGGAGATTCCGGCCGAGGAGATCCAGCGCGATGGCGCTGACCCGGTGGCGGATGCGGCACGGAAGAAGGAGCGCGCCAGCGCGGGGTTGGCTGCGATCGAGGCGCTGTTTGATTGATCGGCGAACGGCGCAGCCCCTCGTGGTTGGCGCCGTTCGCAGTGCATTCGTGGTGGGCCGGGGGGG